>JAWWPM010000523.1:0-5417 GCA_033854915.1 Nocardioidaceae bacterium | reverse complement strand
AATCCGGTCAAGAATGTGTCATCTGCCCATCTTCGTTGCCAGATTTTTGCATTTGAGGACTTGCTAAGTGGCCCCGCGGGGGGCGTCAACGAGCGCTCAGCGCATATAGACTGACGCAGGTCAGCCGGGGGGGCTGGTCGTCACGCGTGGGTCACCAAGACCCACGCGTGACGCGTTTCTGGGGGTACTTCTTGAGCCCGAACGTGCGCCGTCTGGTCGCCGCCCACGAGGCTTTAGTCCTCGAGGGTCGCGATCGCTTCGATCGAGACCAGCAGCCCGCGCGGCAGCCGGACGTTCGCCGGCGCCGAGCGCGCCGGCGGCGGATCGGGCATGAACCGGGCATACACGTCGTTCAGGGCCGCGAAGTCGGCGACGTCGGCGTAGAAGATCGTGGTCTTCACCAGCCGCGACAGCGACGAGCCCGCAGCCTCCAGGACTGCCCCGAGGTTGCGCAGCGACTGCTCGGTCTGGGCCTCGATGCCGTCGGGGATGGCGCCCGTCTCGGGATCGATGCCCGGCATGCCCGAGCAGAAGACGAGACCCTGGGCGACGATCGCCTGGCTGTAGGGGCCCAGGGCCGCCGGAGCGGCCTCGGTGGACACGGACTTCCTGCTCATCGATGGCTGCCTCTCGTGAGTCGGTCTGACGGGCACTCTAGGGCCGTCGGGGAGGCCTTGGGCGCTCAGCGGGCCCGTGACAGGGTGGAGCGACCGCTTCCCGGAGGAGGACCCATGGAGTACACCAGGCTCGGCAGCACCGGACTCGAGGTCTCGCGGATCACCGTGGGCTGCATGAGCTGGGGCGACGGCGGCACGACCCGCCCCTGGACCCGCGACGAGGCGTTCGCCGAGGAGACCATCAAGGCCGCCCTCGACGCCGGCATCAACTTCTTCGACACCGCCAACGTGTACTCCGGGGGCACCAGCGAGGAGTACACCGGGCGCTCCCTGTGGAAGCACACCGACCGCGAGGACGTCGTCCTGGCGACGAAGGTCAACGGCCGGATGCGGCCCGGTCCCAACGGCGCCGGGCTCTCGCGCAAGTCGATCCTCCAGGAGATCGACGCCAGCCTGTCCCGGCTCGAGACCGACTACGTCGACCTCTACCAGATCCACCGGTGGGACCCGAACGTCTCGATCGAGGAGACCATGGAGGCGTTGCACGACGTCGTCCGCGCCGGCAAGGCGCGCTACCTCGGGGCCTCCTCGATGTACGCCTGGCAGTTCGCCAAGGCCCAGCACGTCGCCGAGAAGCACGGCTGGACGCCGTTCGTGTCGATGCAGAACCACTACAACCTGATCTACCGCGAGGAGGAGCGGGAGATGATCCCGCTGTGCCAGGACCAGGGCGTCGGCATCATCCCGTGGAGCCCGCTGGCGCGGGGCCGCCTGACCCGGCCCTGGGAGACCACCACCAGCCGGAGCGAGACCGACGAGTGGGGCGCCTCCCTCTACCGCGACGAGGATGCCCGGATCGTCGAGAAGGTGTACGACGTGGCGCAGCGGCACGGGGTCTCCCGAGCCCAGGTCGCGCTGGCCTGGCTGCTGGCCCAACCCGGGGTCACCTCACCCATCGTCGGGATCACCAGGCCCGAGCACCTCACCGACGCGGTCGCCTCGGTCGATCTCGAGCTGACCTCCGACGAGCTCGAGGAGCTCGGCGCCGCCTACACCCCGCGGGGGATCGCCGGGCACCAGTAACCGCGCGGCCGACGACGCCTACAGTGACGGGCGAGGAAGGTACGCCTCACCGACGCCAGGGGTCGCTCGCCATGATGCTCACCGTCGCCTTCGTCCCGCCCGTGCCGGTGCTGGACGAGCTGAACGCGATCATCGACGAGGCAGGGTGGCGGCCGGGGGACCTGGAGCGGATCGCGGCTCCGGACATGCAGATCTCGGTCACGGCGTTCGGCAACGTGTCCCGCGGCGACAGGGTTCAACTGGCCTCGACGCTGACCCGTCTGTCGTCCGGGTGGCCCCCCGCTCCGGTGCTGCAATTCACCGGAGGGGCCGCCCTGGAGTGGCCCGGTGACCAGTCGGTGTGGGCGAAGCTGGACGGCGAGGTCGAGGCGCTCGAGCAAGTCGCCCAGAGCATCGCCCCGGCCATGCTCCGACTGGGCTTCGCCGTCGATCGGCGCCGGTTCCGGCCGTGGCTACCCGTGGGAACCGTGACCGCAGCGACGAGGCTCGACTTCCTCGAGCGGCTGCTGGCCGGGCTCGAAGCCCACCGGGGCGAGGCGTGGGAGGCACCCCACCTGAGTCTGCTGCGGACGGCGTTCGATGCCGGCCGTCCGGGGGGACGTTCGTTCGAGGTGCTGCAGGAGTTCACGCTGCCTGCACCGTGACCGACGCGCCGTCCGGGAGACCACGGCGTCGGCTAGGAGGCCTTGGCCGAGATGGAGCGCAGATGGTCGCGGACGGACTCGCTCGAAGCGGGCCGGTGCAGCAGGTAACCCTGCGCGAACTTCGCACCCACATGGTCGCGGAGGTGTTGAAGCTGTGAGGCGCGCTCGATGCCTTCCACGATGACGTCGAGGCCCAGCGCGTCGCCCATCGTCACGACGGATCTCAGCAGTCGGCACGACCGCTCGTCCCGGTCGATGTCGCTGGACAGTGCGGCATCGGTCTTGAGGATCTTCACCGGAAGATGCTTGAGGTAGCTGAGGGAGGAGAACCCCACGCCGAAGTCGTCGATGGCGAAGATCGCCCCCGCATCGACCAGCCGGGTCATCGCCTCCATCGTCGCCTCGTCCTCGGTGACCACGCATCGCTCGGTCACCTCCAGGATCAAGGTGACGTCCGGCATCTGCTGCATCGCGCTCGTCACCTGGGCGACGAAATCGGGTTCGCGCAGCTGTTGGGCAGAGATGTTCACGCCGACCCCGAACGCCCCTCCGCCGGCCGACTGGAGGATCGGTGCATCGACCGTGACCATCTGCAGGATCTGGAGCCCCAACGGCACGATCAGTCCGCTGTCCTCGGCCAGCCGGATGAACGTGTCCGGCGGGATCAGCTCGTCCTCGCGGGACCATCGTGCCAGCGCCTCCACTCCGGTGACGCGCCCGGTGGTCACATCCGTGACGTGCTGGTAGGCCACGTTCAGCTCGTCGCCCGCGATGGCCGTCCGTAGCGCTTCCAGCAGGTCGAGGCGCTCGGCATGGGACTCGCCCAGCTTCTCGTCGTAAGTGACATAGCGGTTCTTCCCGCGGGCCTTGGCCTCGTACATCGCCAGGTCCGCCCGCTGCAGGAGCCCTTCGGTGTCACCCGCGTCGTCACCGAGGGCCGCGCCGATGCTCAGGCTGAGGGGCATGTGGTGCTCGGCGATGACGACGCCGGTGCCTACGGCCGTGAGCAGCCGGTCACACGTCGAGTCCACGTCGTCCGCGTGGACGTCCTCGAGGAGCACCGCGAACTCGTCGCCGCCCACCCGTGCCACGGTGTCACCCCTGCGTACGCTCAAGGCGAGCCGTTGAGCGACCTCCACCAGTACGGCGTCACCGGCTGCGTGTCCGAACCGGTCGTTGACGGGCTTGAAGCCGTCGAGGTCGCAGAACAGGACTGCTACGCGGCCACCGAGGGTCTGCGCGCGCCGCTGGGCCGACCTGGTCCGCTCCAGCAGCAGCCCGCGGTTCGGCAGGTCGGTGAGGACGTCGTGACTCGCGAGGCGGATCATCGCCTCGGTCAGGCGCAACCGCGAGAGCGCATCCGAGGTCACGGCGGCCAAGGCCTCGAGGGCCTCCTGGTCCGCTGCGCTGTTCGAACGGGCGCGCTGCCGGGCGGGCGCGACCACCCAGAAGGTCCGGTCGGCGTCCTGCACCATGGCGCCGACCTCGTCATCGTCCGGCGCAAGCTCGGTGAGGGACACGTTCCCCAGCCGCAGGAGCTCACGCGAGCTGTCGAGGAGGATGTCGGCCGCGCTGCGCTCATCTGTGACGGTGTGCAGGCGGACGGACGCGTCGAAGAGAACCGTCAGGCGGCGGGCGTTCTCGCGGCCTCTCGTCACGGCCCGGGTCGCCACCAGCAGCGTCATCAGCGGCACCGCGAGCAGACCCCAGGTCCACCAAGGCGTCGACCTGCTGACGACAGCAGCGAGGTACCCGAGACAGTCGAACGGCACGAAGCAGGCAACAGCGAGCATCGTTCCCGGCTGGCGCAGCTCTTCCCACATGGACCCGCGCTGTTCGAGGGCGACCGAGCAGGCCGAGACCACGAAGTCGACCGCGAAGTAGGCGACCGCAGCAAGTGCCACTGCGAGGAGCTCGCGTGGCTCACCGAAGGCGTCGCCGCGGACCCGGGCCACCGTGACCGCGGCCACCGCGCCTCCCAGAACGCCCACGCCGACGTTGAACAGGCGCGGCCCGAGGCGCTTGCCGTTGGTCAGCTGTGTCGCCACCACGGCGATGGACCACACAGTCAGGGCGACGTGGGGCTGGACACTGCACAGCAGGAACATCAGGACGCAGGAGTCGAAGCCGACCTCGAGGCCTCCGCCGTCGCGATCGAGGAGCATGGGGAAGCGGGCGATCACCACCACCAGCGGCACACACATCAGGGCCGTGCGGAAGCCCTCGTCGCCGGTTGCCACCGTCTGGACGGACACGAAGATCCCGATGGCCAGCCCGAAGGCGAGCACCAGCGCGTCGAAGACGCGGCT
Source organism: Nocardioidaceae bacterium (assembly GCA_033854915.1). Lineage (GTDB taxonomy): Bacteria > Actinomycetota > Actinomycetes > Propionibacteriales > Nocardioidaceae > Nocardioides. The sequence continues at coordinate 764 of JAWWPM010000523.1, read as the reverse complement.
CTGCTTCGGGGGATGGGGGGACACTCGTGACTCCTTCGACCGGACACGCGGCTCGGCGGCGGATCCGTATCGAGTATGCGGAAGGCAGGACGCTCCCGTCCCGGCTTTGCCCGATGTCGCGACCCAGGCGGCGCAGCGCCCGACGGGTGGTCAGATCCAGTGCGAGAACCAGATGCGCTGGAGCCACTCGGCGTGCGTGAGCAGGCCGTCGGTGTAGATCGGCCAGAACCACGCGAAGTTGAGCATCACCAGCACGACGTACGAGCCGGCGATGACCACCCCGACGGTACGACGCACGGTCGGCGCGGTGGAGCGGCCGAGCAGGTGCCCGATCGCCAGGGTCAGCGCGAGCACCAGGAACGGCAGGGTGATGATCGAGTAGAAGCTGAAGATCGGCCGCCCGTCGTACAGGAACCACGGCAGCCACGTCGACGCGGCGCCGACCACCGCCACCCCGAAGCGCCAGTCGCGGGCGCCGATCCACACCGCCGCGGCGTAGAGCAGGGCCAGGATGCCGGCCCACCACACCGCCGGGGTGCCCAGCAGCAGCACCTGGCGCAGGCAGTCGCTCTTCGCGGGCGCGTTGCAGCCGTCGGTCCCCGGCTTGATCCCGGTCTGCGCGTCGACGCCCACCGGACGGTTGAGCAGCAGCCAGCCGCGCGGCTGGGAGGCGTAGGTGTGGGTGCAGCCGGTCAGGAAGTGGGTGTGGAAGACGTAGACGTCGCGGTGGTAGTGCCACAGCGAGTCCAGGCCCTGCACCAGCC
>JAWWPM010000522.1:0-3947 GCA_033854915.1 Nocardioidaceae bacterium | reverse complement strand
TCTGCTTCGCTCGACGGGCGTGGGCTCCACCCCGCGTCCGTCGGGCGAGGTGTCATCCGGTGCTGGTCGGCACACCCCCTTCCGCATCTCGCTTGCGGCTCCGCTCGCGACCCTCGACGAAGAGCGTGGCGGCCTGACGGGCGGCCTCGCGCTGCTGGCGGGAGAGAGCGGGGACCTCACGGTCGCCTCCGAGGCGACGAACGGTCTCCCCGCACGCTCCCGGGAGGGCACGCGCGCGGGCGAAGGTGGTGAGCCCCTGGAGGGTGATCGCATCGACGACGACGTCGTCAGCGCCCACCGCGATGGCAACGAAGGCGCGCCCACCGCGGTAGCGCCTACCGCCGACGCCGACGCTGACCGTGCCCTTCGCACGCAGGGCGGTGACGGCCCGGTTGAACGCGGTCGACTGGTGGTAGGTGAGGTACAGCTGCACCATCCATCCGGCGACGACCGCGGCAATGATTGCGAACCACATCAGAGCGTGCTCCTCTTCTCGTCGCTGGTCCGGGCGGCGCTCAGGACGCTCCGGGCCAGGCTCTCGTCACACACCAGCGAGTCGACCAGCCGGCCGTTCAGGGCGCCGAGAACGCCGGGCGCCTTGGCGCGGCCGTGGGCCACGCCGATCACGTGCGGGATGGCAGCCAGGTCCTCCAGCGAGGCTCCGACGATGCGGTCGTCGACCGCTCCGCGGATGCTGACTCCCTGCTCGTCGTAGTAGCGCGCGGCGATGTCGCCGGCGGGCTGGGCCTCCCAGAACGCCTTCCGCTCGGCATCGCTGAGCCGCATCGAGTCCAGGATCGCGGCCGACGAGCCGAGGGTCGGGGTGCCGATGCCGACCATGGCCAGGTCGGCGCGCCCGGCCTCGGCCACGGCGTCCGCGATCGACGGCTCGGCCATGAGGGCCTGGCGGACCGCCGGGGAGTCCACGGTGGCCGGTGCGTGCAGGAAGCGGTAGGTCGCACCGAGGCGTACGGCGAGCTCCCGGACCAGCTCCTGGCCGCTGATCTCGTTGTTGATCGCCGACAGGCCGCCGACCAGCTGGACCAGGGTGAGCTCGTGGAACGGCTGGTCCGAGGTCGTGGCGTAGACCGCCGACTGCAGGGCGTGACCCCACGAGATCGCGACGGTCATCGAGTCCTTGAGGCTCTCGAGCAGCAGCCGCGCGGCCTGCCGCCCGACCTGCTCCTCGGAGCGCTGCGCCGACGGGACGACCCGGGCGACGCGCACGTCGCGCAGTCCGAAGCGGGTGCTGAGCTCCTCCTCCAGCGACTCCACGCGGCCGGCCGGGTCGTGGATCCGGAACTCGACGATGCCTTGGCTCTGGGCCTCGGTGAGCATCCGCGAGACGTTGGAGCGGCTGGTGCCCAGGGCGTCGGCCACCTCGGCCTGCGACCGCCCCTCGAGGTAGTACAGGCGCGCGGCCGCGACCAGAGTGGCCGGGTCTCGGTTCGCGGGCATTGTCACCTCTGTGCAGTCGATGATTCACAAACGTTCGGGCAGTTCTATCGTGTGACGCTGGTCACGTCAAGGGTTTCACCCGAGGTAGCGGACGATTTCGTCGAGCAGGGCCGCCCCGTGGGCGCCGTCGGCGATCCGGTGGTCGACGGTGAGGCCGGCCTCCAGGGTGAGCGCGAGGCCCACTCCGCCGGGCACCGCCACCGGCCGGCGCCGGATCGAGCCGAGGGCGAGCACGCTGCCCTGGGGCGGCGTCAGCAGCGCGTTGAAGCGGTCGACGCCCAGTCCGCCCAGGTTGGACAGAGAGGCGTTGGCCACGGCCATGTAGGTCGGGTCGACCTTCCCGGTCTGCGCGGCCCGGACCACGGCGCGCAGCTCGGCGTCGCGGGCCGTGGCCTCGCCCAGGTCGGGCTCGACGAAGGTCGGCACGAGCAGACCCCGGTCGGTGGCCACGGCCAACGCCACGGCCGGCGGAGCCGGCTCGGTGGGTGCGCCGTCCTCCCAGCGGGACAGGAGCTCGGGCACCGCCCGCAGGCCGGCGGCGTAGGCGCGCAGCAGGATGGTCGTCCACGAGATGCCCGCCCGGCTCGCGTCGGCGACGTCGAGACGGATCTCGCGCCACACCGTGAACTGCGGGATCGCCGCGCTCGGGGTCATCGTGCGGGCCACCACCCGTCGTACGGCCGTACGACGGTCACCGGAGGCGCCGGCGGCCCTCTTCGGTGCCGCGGGCGGGGTCGGGCTGGATGCGGCCGTGGGCGGTGTGGTGGCGGCTGACGGTGCGGGCGGGCTCGTCCGCGCCTCGACGTCGGCGACGGTGACCAGGCGGTCCGGACCGGTGCCGGTCACGGTGGCCAGATCGAGACCGTGGGCCAGGGCAAGGGCACGCGCTCGGGGCACCGCGGCCACCGGACGGTCGTCCGAGACCGGGTCGGGTCCGGGTGCGGTCGGCTCGGGGGTGACGGGTGCGTCCTCCGGGACGAGGTCGGGGGCGGCCGCCGGTGTCTCGTCGACCGGCTCGAAGAGGTCGCCGAGCATGTCGAGGTCCTCGTCGTCGCTCTCCACCCACCCGATCGGCTCGCCGACGTCGACCATCCCGGAGTCGTGCACGATCTCCACGAGGGTGCCGGAGACGGTGCTCTCGACCTCCATGTCGACCTTGTCGGTCATCACCTCGCAGACCGGGTCACCGGTGCGGACCTCGGCACCGACCTCGACCAGCCAGGTCGAGACCTCGCCCTCGGTCATGGTCATCGACATCTTGGGCATCCGGATCGGGCGGCGCGCCATCAGGACTCCTTGACGAGAGTCAGCGCCGCCTCGACGATGTCGGCGACCTGCGGCACGGCGGAGCGCTCGAGCTGGGGCGCGTAGGGGATCGGCACGTCGAGCCCGCTGAGGCGCTTGATCGGCGCGAGAAGGCGGTACAGCGCGGGCGACTCGGCGATCCGGGCCGCGAGCTCCGCGGTGTAGCCGGCGTGGCCGGGCGCCTCCTGCACCAGCAGCGCACGGCCGGTCGAGGAGACGTCGTCCAGGATCGGCTGCACGTCGAGCGGGGTGAGGGTCCTCGGGTCGAGCACGGAGATGTCGATGTCCTGCTCGGCCAGCACCTCGGCCGCCTCGAGGGCGCGGCTGACCATCACGCCGGTCGCGACCACGGTGAGGTCGCGCCCCGTACGGCGTACGGCGGTCTGGCCGAGCGGCGTCCGGAACGCCTCCTCGGCGACCGGTCCGGAGGTGCGGTAGAGCAGCTTGTGCTCGAGCACGATCACCGGGTTGGGGTCGTCGATGGCCGCGAGCAGCAGACCCTTGGCGTCCTCGGCGGTGGCCGGCATCACCACCTTGAGCCCGGGCACGTGGGCGAACCACGCCTCCAGGCTCTGGGAGTGCTGGGCCGCGGCTCCAGTGCCCGAACCCAAGGGGGCGCGGAGCACCAGCGGCACGCTGACGGCGCCGCCGAGCATGAAGTGGATCTTCGCGGCCTGGTTGACGATCTGGTCCATCGCCTGGTTGGTGAAGTCGGAGAACTGGATCTCCACGATCGGGCGCATCCCGGCCAGGGCAGCACCCACGGCGGCGCCCACGATGCCGAGCTCGGAGATCGGGGTGTCGCGGATCCGCTCGGCGCCGAAGCGGCCGTAGAGGTCCCCGCTGACGCCGAAGGCGCCGCCGTACACGCCGATGTCCTCGCCGAGCATGAACACGCGGTCGTCGGCCTCCATGGCCTGGCCGATGGCCTCGCGGATGGCCTCCGCGTAGGTGATGACGCGGGTCTGGTCAGTCATGTCAGGGACTCCTTCAGGCCTTGGCGAAGACGCTGTCGAGCAGGTCGGACGGGTCGGCGTCGGGTGCGGAGTTGGCCTCGCGGACGGCCGCACGGAGAGTGGCCACGACCTCGTCACGCACCGCTGCGACGTCCTCGGCGGTGAGCAGCCCGGCCTCGACGACCTGCGCCTCGAAGCGCGGGATCGGGTCCTTGTCCTGCCACTCCG
>JAWWPM010000521.1:0-4651 GCA_033854915.1 Nocardioidaceae bacterium | reverse complement strand
CTTGTAGGGCATGTTCTTCGCCGTCATCGCCATGGTGAGGTTGGTGCGGCCGTGGTAGGCGTGGTCGAACACCACGACCGCGTCACGCCCGGTGTGCACGCGGGCGATCTTGACCGCGTTCTCGACTGCCTCGGCGCCGGAGTTGAACAGGGCGGCCTTCTTGGCGTGGTCACCCGGGGTGAGCTCGATCAGCGCCTCGCACACCTCGACGTACCCCTCGTACGGCGCGACCATGAAGCAGGTGTGCGTGAACGCCGCGACCTGCTCGGTCACCCGACGTACCACCTCGGGCGCGCTGTTGCCGACGCTGGTCACCGCGATGCCGCTCGCGAGGTCGATCAGCGAGTTGCCGTCGACGTCGACCAGCACCCCGCCGCCGGCCGCGGCGACGTACACGGGGAGCACCGACCCGACGCCCTGCGCCACCGCGCTCGTCCGTCGCGCCTGGAGCTCGCGGGACCTCGGACCGGGGATCTCGGTGACGATGCGCCGCTCCTGCGGCAGCTCGGGTCCTCCGGTGGCGGGTGATGACATTGGTGCTCCTTGGTGCGGTTTCTGTGGGTGCTGTGCGATTCAGGAGACAGTATCCGTTGTCAGAGCGCGCTCAGGCAACAGATTCCGTCATGCGGTGCCGATCCGGGTCAGGGCCCGTCCGAGCTCCTCGGGCAGCAGTCCGGAGTCCACCACGGTCTCGCGCAGCGGCGCCAGCAGGTCGCCGAGCCGGCGGGTGTCCGCGAGCCCGACTCCCGTCCAGCCGGCCAGCCCGGCCTCGTCGGTGCGCTGCTCGATGTGATCCCGGGTGTGGCGACCCTTCTCGGTGAGGGCGCCGTCGGTGTCGAGCCAGCCGCGCTCGACCAGGCCGGCGCCGGCGGCCGCGAACTCCTCCTCGCTCCAGCCGCGGGTGGAGGTGAGGAAGGCGATCCGGTCGGACCAGATCCCGTCGAGGACGGTGGCCTCGACCGGGCCGAGACCGGTGGCGGTCAGCACCGCCACGTGGCCGTCGCCGCGGTGCTCGCGGACCAGGGTGGCCGCGTGCCAGAGCGCCATCAGGTCGTCCTCCGGCCAGTGCAGGCCGGCGTGCGCGGCGTACAGCGTGCGGCCGGGGGCTGTCAGGCCCTCCGTCACCCGGCGTGCGATCGCGAGCGCCTCGGTGACGTCCGGGGAGCCGAGGATCCGGTTCAGCGCCTTCGCCACGCCGTCGCGCCGGGCCTGGACCAGACGAGCGGGCGTGGTGATCTCCCACGCGGCCGGCAGCGCCTTGTGGTGCAGCCAGGGTGCGAAGACGAAGAAGGTCGCGTGGCTGACCTCGGGCCCGACCGCGCCCATCGCGGCCGCCCGGCTCGCGAAGTACGACAACCGCGGATGCAGCCCCAGCGCGACGTACTCCTCACGGGGCTCGTCGGCGAAGTAGCCGACCACGTGCAGGGCCTCGAGTCCGGACCAGGCGCGGCGGGAGGCGTGGACGAGCTCGTTGTCACTCACCCGTCCGACCCTACTGGCGGTAGCGTCGAGTCCGGCCACCTGAGGAGGAACACCATGTCGAACCTGGTCGTGCACTTCGAGATCCACGCAGCCGAGCCGCAACGGCTCGTCGACTTCTACAGCGCGCTGTTCGGGTGGTCGTTCACCCAGTTCGGCGACATGCCCTACTGGGCGATCGACACCGGCGAGGGCGCGGCCGGCATGGGGAAGTCCGGCACCGGGATCAACGGTGGCCTGACCCAGCGCCAGGGGCCCGCACCCTCGCCCGGTGCACCTGTCAACGGCGGCAACTTCGTGGTCGGGATCGACGGAAGCATCGACGAGGTGTTCGCCAAGGGCCTGTCCCTCGGCGGGACCGAGGCGCTGGCGCTCTCCGACATGCCGGGCATCGGCCGGCTGGGCTACCTGCTCGACCCCGACGGCAACGTGTTCGGGATGATCTCCTCGGTGCTCTCCGACGGCACGGACGTGATGGCCGGCTGACCCGAAACCTCCCTCGCCCTACAGCAGCGTGCGCAGCGGGTTGAGCACGGCCTCGGTGAAGCGTCGGTGCAGGCCGCGGGCGGCCCAGTCGCCCGCGCTCAGCTCGACACAGTTGGTGAGGTCGCTCTCGAAGATCTCCTCCATCGCCGCGGCCATCGCCGGGTCGATGAACTCCACGTTGATCTCGTAGTTGCCCGACATCGACAGCCGGTCGATGTTCGCGGTGCCGATCGTTGCCCAGGTGCCGTCGACGGTGGCGGTCTTCGCGTGCACCATCGCGCCGGTGAACCGGAAGATCCGGACGCCGGAGCCGAGCAGCTGTCCGAAGTAGCCCCGGCTGATCCAGTCGGCGACCACGTGGTTCGACGTACGCGGCAGCAGGATGCGGACGTCGACCCCGCGCCGGGCCGCGGCCACCAGCGCCTCCACGAAGTTCTCGTCCGGGATGAAGTACGCGTGCGTCATCCAGATGTTGCGCCGGGCCCGGTCGATCGCCTCGAGGTACATCGCCCGGATCGGGAACGTCCACTGCCGCGGCAGGTTGCGGTGCACCCGGATCCGGGGCTCCCAGTCGGCGGCGGTCTCGATCAGCAGCGGCCGGGTGTCACGAGCGCCGCGGACCCGGCGCTGGGCGTTCCAGAAGTCGGCGACCGCACGCTTCAGGTCCCACACCGCTGGCCCGGTGATCCGGCAGTGGGTGTCGCGCCACTCGGTGGCGTACGGCGTCCCGATGTTGTAGCCACCCACGAACGCGCAGGAGTCGTCGACGACCAGGATCTTGCGGTGGTCGCGTCCGTAGCGGCGCAGGTCGAAGAACCGGAGCCCGGCGTTGTAGATCGGGTAGGCCAGCACCTTCATCGACCGCGGGAAGACCTTGAACCGGGGTGACACCACGATGTTGGCGAACGCGTCGTAGATCGCGTAGACCTCGACACCGCGCTCCGCAGCCAGCTCCAGAGCCGCCTTGAACGCCTCGCCGGTCTCGTCGCCCTTCCAGATGTAGGACTCGAACAGCACCTGGTGCTGGGCGCCGTCGATCGCCTCGAGCATCGCGTCGTACAGGTCCTGGCCGTAGGTGTACGTCGTGACCGTGCCCTCGCCGATCGTCACCTCGCGAGGGGCGAGGGTCGGGAACGGCTGGGGCTTCTTGCCCCGGCGCCGGTAGGAGTCGACCAGGGTGAGGGTCAGCGCCAGCACCAGCTGCACCCCGAGGATGCTCAGCAGGATCCGCCGGGCCACCTGTACGAGCGGGTGCCCGGTGTTGAACAGAGGTGCGGGCTTCGCCACGCGCCCATCCAATCAGACGGCCCATCAGACGCGTGGTGCCCGAGGGCTGCGTGGGAGCTCAGGAGCCGAGGGCAGGATCGAAGGCCCAGCGCACCCGGAGCGTCACCTCGACCCCCTGCGTGCCGGCCTCGGTCGGCATCTCCTGCTCGGAGGCCGCCATCGCGTAGGCGCGCATGCTGGGCCTCGGGAAGAGAGCCGTCGCCGCGCCCTCGTCGATCTGGAGCACCCGTCCGAGGGTGCGCCCCGACAGCCGTGCCACCTGCGTCGCGCGGGTCAGCGCGTCGTGCCAGGCGGCGTCCCGCGCCTGCTCCTCGAGCGCGGCCGGGTCGGCGACCTGCCACACGAGGCCGTGCAGCCGGAAGTCGTCCCCCGCCGCGTCGGCGGCCGCGCCGACGACCTCGCCGACCTGCGCGGTGTCCCGGAGCCGGACGCTGATGCCCTGGCTCGCGTGGTAGCCCTTCGGTCGCTGGCCGCGCTGGTCCCACCCGGTCTCGACGCCCAGGGACGTGGTCTGCCGGTCGGGCGCCTCGATCCCGGCCCGGTCCAGCGCCGCGATCACGCCGACCGCTGCGGCCGCACACCCGTCCAGCGCCATGGCCACCGTGTCCGCCGAGTGCTGCACCTGCAGCGACAGCCGGACCACGTCGGGGACCCCGGACACCGACCCGGTGCCGGTCATCTCGACGTACTCGTCCATGACCGGAGGATAGTCCGAGGCCGAACCGTCGAGACACGCCGAGAACAACGACGGTTCGTCTCGGACTACCCGGGTCTGCGGTGCAGCTCAGGGCAGCGGGAAGCCGCGGACGACGACGGCGGCCACGTGGGCGAGGGCCGTCGGGTCGGACTCGACGTCGCCGTGGACGACCAGCAGGTCCGCGTCGTACGACGGGAGCAGCCGGCCGGTGCTGCCACCGAAGCCGAGCGCGTCGGCCGCGCCGGACGTGGCCGTGGCGAGCGCGACGGCCACCGGGATCCCGGCCTCGACCAGGTCCGCCACGCCGCGCCAGGCGAGGCCGTGCGGCTTCGGTGGGACCGCGCCGGCGTCGACGCCGTTCACGAGCCGGACGCCCGCCCGGTGCATGCGTGCGGCACCGACGAGGCGGCGCTCCAGCAGCTCCTGCTGGGTCAGCCCCATCCGGGCCAGCGCGGCCTGCATGGTCGGCGGCGGGGTGGCGGTGCCGACGAGGGCGCGGTCGAGGGCGGTGGTCAGGCACACCGGGATGTCCCGCCGGGCCAGGTCCTCGAGGAGGTCGTCGGGGAACTCCGGCCCCGCCGGCGTGAGGCAGGTCCCGTGCTCGAGGCCGTCGACGCCCGCCGCGACCGCGAGCCGGGCGCCGGCGAGGGAGTGGGCGTGCGCGAGAACCGGGAGCCCCGCCTCGTGCGCGGTGGTGACGAC
>JAWWPM010000520.1:0-4963 GCA_033854915.1 Nocardioidaceae bacterium | reverse complement strand
CGCGAAGGTGAGACCCTGCGTGTCGGCGGTGGCCTGCTGGGCGAAGAAGAGCATCTTGTATCCGCGGCTGAACATGTCGGGCGAGCCGCCGGCGGGCTCGACGTAGAGCATCCGGTTCTTCTCCGCGACCGAGGAGGCCGGGAGGTTGAGCAGCGAGGAGAAGGTCCCAAGAAGCAGGTCGACGTTGTCCTTGCTGATCAGTGCGTTGTAGTCGGAGACGATGGTGTTCTGGTTGGACGCGTCGTCCTTGATGTCGAGCTTGACCTGGTCGCCGAGCAGACCGCCGCTGGCGTTGACCATGTTGGCCCAGACCTCGTAACCCTGCTTGGCCGCACCGCCCGGCTCCGAGAAGTCGCCGGTCAGGGGCAGGGACGCGCCGATCGTCAGCGTCCCCCCGCCGTTGGAGCCGCCCGCAGTGCTGCTGGAGTTGCCGCCACAGGCGGCAAGTGAGAGCGCGATGACACCGGCCAGTGCCACGGGCCTCCAGCCGCGGCGCATCGAGATGTGGGACATGCTTCCTCCTCGGTGAGGCCGCAATCGATTGCGGCCCGGTCAGTCTTGTGACCGAAGCCACAGGTGTCAAGCATCGGTGACGAATTGGTTTCCTGACCGTGACTAGGGCGCCGCGCAGTTGGTCGCGATGGCGCCAGGCCTCTTGCAAACGGTTGTGGTGTCTGCCAATCTGCAGCCGAGGAGGCGCCATGAGCGAGGCAGCAACGTCCGGGCTTCCGGAGACCGCCGAGGTCGTCGTGATCGGGGCGGGTCACAACTCGCTGGTGTGCGCCGCCTACCTCGCCCGGGCCGGCCTCGAGGTGCTGGTGCTGGAGGCCGGGCCCACTGTCGGCGGCAACACCCGCACCGAGGAACTCACGCTTCCGGGGTTCGCGCACGACTCGTGCAGCAGCGCCCACGTGCTGATCCAGAACAACCCCCTGATCCGCGACGACGAGCTCGGCCTCGTCGCCGACTACGGTCTGCGCTATCTCACCACTGACCCTGCAGTTGTGCTCCCCCAGCCCGACGGTGACGTGCTCGTCGTACACCCCGACCTCGACCCCACCTGCGACCAGATCGCTCGCTTCTCAGCCGCCGATGCCGAGGCGTTCCGGACAATGATCGAGGACTGGAGGGGTGGGTACGCCGCCGCTCACGGCCGTTGGTCGTCCCACCTGCCCCAGCCGCGGGACGCCGTCACCGGCGCCTACCTCGCGCTGCGCGAACGCAGCGCCTGGGATGTCGTGCACGAGACGTTCGCCCATCCGGCCGTGCGGGATCTCATGCTCTGGATGGCGATGGCGACGATCCAGGACCCCCGCCGTCCCGGCACCGGCTTCCTGCCGTCCTCGCTGGCCGCCGGGCGCCTCGACTTCGGCTGGACGACTCCGGTCGGCGGCAGCCAGGCGCTGCCCGACGCATTGGTCTGTCTGCTGGCCGACCACGGCGGCCGGGTGGTCTGCTCCGCTGCGGTCACCGGGATCCAGACGGACTCCACGGGCGTGCGCAGGGTGATGCTGGGCGACGGCCGCACGGTCGGGGTCGGGCGGGCGCTGATCGCCGGCGGTCACCTCGCCCAGCTCGCCGACATGGTGTCGGGCGGCGCGGCCACGCCCGACCTCGTCGCGGCTCGCGAGGCCTGGCGACCGGGGTTGTCGGTGCTGGCGGTGCACGCTGCGCTGCGCCACGACCTGGCCTACGGCACGGCATCGATCCCGTCCGCCGCAGCCGGTTTCGGCACGACCGAGGGCATGAGGCGCCACCTCGAGCGGCACAACCAAGGCGAGCTGGACACAGACGACCCGTGGCTGCTCGTCGTCAACCAGACCGTGGTCGACCCCGCCCGCGCGCCCGGCGGCTCGACGTTCAAGATCCTCACCATCGCCCCCTATGAGCTTGCTGACGGCCGCGACTGGGCCGACGTCAAGGACGAGTACGGCGCGCGACTGGTGTCCCTGGTCGCCGCAGGCGCCACGGGTCTCGAGTCCGACGCCATCCTGGCGATTCGCACTGAGTCACCGGTCGATGTCGCCGGCCACAACCCGCACAACCTCGGTGGTTCCTGCCACGGCGGGGAGTTCCTGGTCGACGGTCGCATCCTGCCGGGGTGGCTGCGTTACGACACCGAGGTGCCCCGGTTCTTCGTGACAGGTGCGACCACGCATCCCGGTGGCTCGGTCTCCGGGCGCCCCGGCCGCAACGCGGCCCGGGTTGTGCTCCGCTCCCTCGACCTCGACCCCTTGGAGGTCATGGGTGCGGGCTAGGTGGGATGTCGGGGCCGACCGCCAGGCCCTCCCGATCGGGGAGGGACCTTGACTCGGCTCACAGTGAACGGCCGGGAGGTCGACGTCGACCGTACCGACGACACTCCGCTGCTGACCGTCCTGCGCGATACGCTCGGACTGGTCGGCTCACGCTTCGGCTGCGGCCAGGGGCTCTGCGGAGCGTGCATGGTCCTGCTCGACGGCCGCGCCGTCCCCGCCTGCGACACCCCGTTGTGGCAGGCCGCCGAGGCGACCGTAGTCACCGTCGAGGGCCTCGCCGCCGACGGCCCCAGTCCCGTGCAGCGCTCGCTGATCGATCACCAGGCTGCCCAGTGCGGCTTCTGCATCTCGGGGATCGTGGTGGCCGCCACGGCTCTCCTGGCTGCCGAGCCAGCCGCGTCGGAGCAGAGGATCACCGAGGCCCTCGACCGCAACCTGTGCCGGTGCGGCACCCATCAGCGGATCGTCGAGGCGGTCCTCGACGCCCGCGGAGATCTGCGGTGACCATCGATCCGAGGCCACTCGTCCCCGCCCACATCGAGTCCAACCCCTTGCTGGGGACCTGGCTGGCCGCGGGCGACGGGACCGTCGAGGTCAGCGTGGGCAAGGTCGAGCTCGGACAAGGCATCCTTACCGCCCTGCAGCAGGTCGCAGCCGACGCCCTGGCGCTCCCGCTCGACCTGGTGCACATCCGGTCGGCGCGTACCGGCGGTCCCGACCAGGGGCTCACCGCAGGCAGCCTCTCCGTGCTCCAGTCCACCCCGGCGTTGCGCCACCTCGGAGCCGTAGTCCGCCAGCTGGCCGAGGCGCCGGGCAACACCAGCCAGGACGAGACCGCGGCCTACCTCGACCGCATCGCCGGGCTCGACTCGAGTCTCGACCTGACTGCCTTCACACCCCAGGTCGGGCCCGCACCGAACCGAGCGGTGGGCGCCGACGCTCCGCGCGTCGACCTGCCCGAGAAGGTGCTCGGTCGCCCTCGCTTCCTTGCCGATCTACGGCCCGAGGGCCTGCTGCACGGACGGGTGCTGCGGCCGCCTTCCCCGGCGGCGAGTCTGGTGGGCCTTCCCGAGTCGTGGTCGTCTCCTGGGGTCGTCCTGGTGCGGGACGGCTCGTTCGTCGGGGTGGTCGGTGACCGCGAGGACGACGTGGATCGTGCGCTCGCCTCGCTCACCGGGGTGGCCGTCTGGGACGAGCGCGACACCCTCCCGGACGAGCACGATCTTCCGGCCTGGCTCCGCACGACCGCCAGCGAACCTACCGAGCTGATGACGGAGGGTGACGTCGAGGCAACCCGCTCCGCGTCGTACTCCAAGCCCTACCTCGCCCACGCGTCCATCGCGCCGAGCTGCGCGATGGCCCGGTGGACGAGCGATGACAGCCTGCGCGTGTGGAGCCACAGCCAGGGGATCCACAGCCTGCGCGATGCGATAGCCGCCGCCCTCTCGATCGATCGATCGGGAGTCCGCGTCGATCACGTGGAGAACGCCGGGTGCTACGGCCACAACGCTGCCGACGACGCGGCGTTCGACGCCGTGCTGCTCGCCCGAGCGGTGCCGGGTCGCCCCGTGCTGCTGAGGTGGACGCGGTCCGACGAGCTGGCCTGGGGCCCACTGTCCCCGGCGATGACCGCGACCGTGTCGGCTCGACTCGTCGGGGGGTTGGTCACCGGCTGGTCCTACGACGTGTGGAGCCAGGGCCACACCGCGCGGCCCGGGTACGCCGGCCAGCCCGGCCTGCTCGCGTCCGCGCACGTCGGTGGCGGAGTCGCGCTACCACCCTCCGACGACCCCCCTGCGGCGGCCGGCCACGGCAGCCTGCGCAACGCCGTACCGATCTACGAGCTGGGGACGCGACGGATCACTGGCCACCGGGTGACCGACGCGTCGCTGCGTACCTCGGCGATGCGCTCACTCGGCGCCTATCTCAACGTGTTCGCGATCGAGTCGTTCATGGACGAGCTGGCGGCCGACGCCGGCCTGGACCCGGTCGACTTCCGGCTCGCTCACCTCACAGACGCTCGGGCGCGGGCCGTGCTCAAGCTAGCCGCCCGTGAGTCCGGCTGGGGTGACCCCCTGCCGGAGTCAACCGGGCGAGGGATCGGCTTCGCGCGCTACAAGGAAAAGGGAGCCTGGTGCGCTGTGGTCGCAGAGGTCGCGGTCGAGACCGAGGTGCGCGTCCGCAGGCTCACCGTGGCCGCGGACATCGGGCTGGTCGTGAACCCCGACGGCGCCCGCAACCAACTCGCAGGCGGCGCCGTGCAGTCGACCAGCTGGACCACCCTCGAACGCGTCCGCTTCGACCGCCGCCGGATCACCAGCAGCGACTGGGAGTCCTACCCGATCCTCAGGTTCCCCGCTGCGCCCCGCGTCGACGTCCACCTCATCGACACCGACCAGCCGCCCGTCGGCGCCGGAGAGGCCGCCCAGGGCCCCACCGCTGCCGCCATCGCGAACGCCGTCCAGGCCGCGCTCGGCATCCGGGTCCGCGACCTGCCCCTGACCGCGCAAGCCATCGTCCGCGCCATCGAAGCAGAGGAGAACCCATGACCCAGCCGCGCATCAGCTACGTCCCCCTGGAGGACATGGACGAGGAGATGCGTTCCGAGATGGAGCGCAGCGCCCGCTTCGGGACCCCCCGTCCGGAGAGCTCGGCGGTCCGGGCGCATGCCCCGGATGTCTTCAAGACCTTCACGCACTACTGGG
>JAWWPM010000519.1:0-2937 GCA_033854915.1 Nocardioidaceae bacterium | reverse complement strand
TGCGCGGCCCGGCCACCGGTCTACGAAGCGTGCGCTCCACCCGCCTGATGATCCTCCAGTTCGCCGCGACGCTGGCCCAGGTGCCGGGGCTCCGGACGTTCCGGCTGACCGTCGACGGCACCCCCGTGGCGGATGCGACCGGCGCCACCGTGTTCCGCAAGGGCACCCCCGCCCACTACGACCCGGCCGTCGGCTTCGGCAGCGCACTGGTCTTCGCTCTGCGCCATGGCCGGCTGGTGTCCGGGCAGGCGAAGAAGGTGACCAAGCTGGACGGGCCGTTCGGCACGACCGCCCAGGGCATCGTGTCGTTCGCGGTGAGCCTGGACGGTGTCGACGTCGCTGCGACGACCCCCGACACCCTCCTGCTCGGTCCGGTGCAGGGCCAGGGCTCGGCCTCCACGGTGCTCAACGGGTCCGGGCCGCTCCTGCGCCCGGCGTGGGACTTCGCGGGACGCCTGTGGGACATCGAGGCAGCCCCCGGCGGCGCCGTCGTCGACGTGATCACCGACGGCAAGCGGCATCGAGTCGTGGTGCCCGGCGTCACCGGCCACGACGTGCGCCGCTTCCTGGTCTCGCGCGACGGCTCGCGGTTGGTCGCCGTCATCCACGGTGCCACCGCCGACCGGATCGTGGTGAGCCGGCTGCGCTACGCCACCCAGGGTCGCGCGGTCGGAGGCACCCGCGCGCAGCCGGTGCCGTGGCAGGCCGGCGGCAGCCCCCGCGTCCGAGACCTCGGCTGGGTGTCGCCGACGTCGATCGCCGTGCTGCACCTGCTCACCCACGACGTCTCCGAGGTCCGCACCCTGTCGATCGACGGCTCGACACCGGCCAGCGAAGCGGTGACCGTGCCGGTCGCCGGACGGGTCAAGGGCCTGGCGACCTCCCCGGTCCCCAACGAGACGTCGTTCGCGGTCCTGCCCGGCAACCTGCTCGATCTGGCCCAGCTCGACCCGGCCGTGCACTACGCCCACCTGCGACACCTCACCTACGCCGGATAGTCGTCCACAGGCACGGTCGGCACCGCTTGCGGGCGCCCGCGCGGGATGGTCGGCTCGCCCCGTGCTCGACGCCGTCCGCGACCTGATCCTGGGTGGCACGTGTCTCGGCTGCGGACGAGCCGGGCGCCTCCTGTGCGAGTCCTGCCGAGACGGCCTCGACGTCGTACCGGCTCCGGCCTGGCCGAGCCCGATCCCGCCCGGTCTCGTGTCGCCCTGGGCCGCCACGTCGTACGACGGCACGGTGCGCGACCTGGTGATCGGGCACAAGGAGCACCGCCTGCTCACGCTGGCTCGACCACTGGGCGCCCTGCTGGCCATCACCGTCGCCGCAGTCGTCCGCGACCTCGCCCTCCTGCCGGCCCCGATCGTGCTCGTGCCGGTGCCGTCGCGGCCCTCGACGGTCCGGCAGCGCGGTCACGAGCCGACCACCGCCCTCACCCGGGTGGCCGCGGCAAGGCTGCGGCAAGGCTGCGGGCTCGAGACCATCTGCCTGCCCCTCCTGCGCACCCGCCCCGGGCTCGCCGACCAGGCCGGGCTGGACGCGGCTGCGCGATCGGCCAACCTGGCCGGCGCGCTGCGCTGTCACCCGCCCGCCCTGCGCCGCCTGGCGCGTGCGGGACGTGCGGTCCACGTGATCGTCTGCGACGACGTGCTCACCACCGGAGCCACCGCCGCCGAGGCGCAGCGCGCCCTGTGCGCGGTAGGTCTGGCCCCGCTGGCCGTCGCCGCTGTCGCGGCGACGAGGCGACGGCTCCCACCGGCCCGCGGCCAGTGACCGACCAGACCTCGTGGTGCCCCCCGGAGGTACCACGATGACCGGCCACGGGCTAGCGTCGGTGCATGGAGTCCGCCCGGGTCCGTGGTTGCGTCGTTCGAGCGCGTCGGGTCACCGGCGGTGCACGGCGGCAAGCCGATGCCAGTCGCAGGCGAAGCGGTCCACGTAAGGCGCTACGTGTCGGGGCTCCGGTTCCGGTGCGTACGCCGATCACGGTGCGGCTTAGACGTAAGTCCTGCCTCGCAGCCCTCGTCCAACACGGGGAACTGCGGGAGAAGGGGAGTAGTGGCAGGCCGCCACACATGAGCGGCCCGGAAGCTGCGAGACCCTCAGCAGGCGGGTGTGGGGACGAAGACCAGGTCGGCCGGGCGGGCTCCACCCAGTAGGACGTGTCTTGCAAGAGAGCCGACAACCGGACAACAGGAGGATTCATGGACGTGGTGGTCACCGGACGGCACTGTGAGCTGTCGGAGCGCTTCCGAGATCATGTCGCCGACAAGCTCGGCCGGCTCGAGAAGCACGACCACCGGATCATGCGCGTACAGGTCGAGGTCGAGAACGAGCGCAACCCGCGCCAGGCAGACCGCGCCGTCCGCATCGAGCTGACCGCCTACTCCAAGGGTCCGGTGATCCGGGCCGAGGCCGCCGCCGTCGACAAGATGGGTGCGCTCGACCTCGCCGTCGACAAGATGGCCGCCCAGATGCGCCGCGCCAACGACCGCAAGACGCGCTCGCACCGCAACCGCCAGGCGGCGAACGGCGTGGCGCCGGTCCTCGAGGCCGAGGAGACCGAGGAGACCGTCACCGAGCGCCAGGCGGGACCGATCGCGGTCACCGGTGACGGTCCGCTCGTGGTCCGTGAGAAGAGCCACACCGCGCAGCCGATGTCGCTCGACCAGGCGCTCTACGAGATGGAGCTGGTCGGGCACGACTTCTACCTCTACGTCGACCAGGACAGCCAGCGGCCGTCGGTGGTCTACCGGCGTCGGGGCTATGACTACGGCGTGATCTCGCTGGAGCTCGGGCAGGCGGACTGACCAGGGCCGTATAGCCCGTATGGACCACGTTGCAGGCAACGGATATCGCCCGTTTGGCCCATAGCCGCTGGTGATCGTGACATGCTAAGTGCGTGCCAACCCCCCCTGACGGCAGCGAGCCCGAGCC
>JAWWPM010000518.1:0-3297 GCA_033854915.1 Nocardioidaceae bacterium | reverse complement strand
CAAGCTCGCCAAGCGCGACGTGCCCGACGAGCTGGCCGAGCGGTTGCTCGACCGGTTCGGCGAGGTGGGTCTGGTCGACGACGAGGCCTTCGCCCGGGCCTGGGTCGTGAGCAGGCAGCGCAGCCGCGGGCTGGCTCGCCGTGCGCTGGCCCAGGAGCTGCGACGCAAGGGTGTCGACGACGAGACGGCTCGCACCGCGCTCGACGAGCTCGACCCCGACCAGGAAGCCCAGGCTGCGCACGACCTGGTCCGCAAGAAGGCGCGGTCGATGCGCAACCTCGACCGCGCGGTGGCCACCCGCCGGCTCGTGGGGATGCTGGCTCGTAAGGGTTACCCGCCCGGGCTGGCCTACCGCATCGTCCGCGACGAGCTGGGCGAGCTGGAGGCCGACGATCCGACATGATGGGGTCCATGGATCCCCATCTGCATCGGCTCCCGCCGGGTCCGGTCGACCTGCGTGCCCTGGCCGCCGACGACACGTCGGGCTATGACGGCGGCAAGTCGTCGGGCAAGGCGGCCCTCGTTGCGCTGGGCGACGAGCTCTCGGACCTCCAGGAGCGGCTCTTCGCCGAGCGCACCACGGGGTCCTGCCGCCGGGTGCTGCTGGTGCTCCAGGGCATGGACACCTCCGGCAAGGGCGGCGTGCTGCGACACACGGTGGGGCTGGTCGACCCCCAGGGTGTGAAGATCACCAGCTTCAAGGCGCCCACCGCCGACGAGCGCAAGCACCGCTTCCTGTGGCGGATCCGTCACGCCGTCCCGCAGCCGGGCTACATCGGCGTCTTCGACCGGTCCCACTACGAGGACGTCCTGATCGTCCGGGTGCACGACCTCGCCGAGCCCGCGACCATCGAGAGCCGCTACGACCAGATCAACGAGTTCGAGGCCGAGCTGGCCGCCGACGGCGTGGTCATCGTCAAGTGCATGCTCCACGTCTCGGCTGCCGAGCAGCGGGCGCGGCTGCTGGCCCGGCTCGACAACGAGGACAAGTACTGGAAGTTCAACCCCTCCGACGTCGACGAGCGGGCCCGGTGGGCCGACTACCGCGCGGCGTACGAGCTCGCCCTCGAGCGCACCAACACCGAGGTCGCCCCGTGGTACGTCGTACCGTCCGACAAGAAGTGGTACCGCAACCTCGTCGTCGGCGGGCTCCTGCTCCACCACCTCCGCGGCATGGCGCTGCGCTGGCCCCCGGCCGACTTCGACGTCGACGAGCAGCGCCGCCGGCTCCTCGACGAGGCCCCGGTCACGTGATCGAGCGCGTCGCCGTCACGCGCTACGTCACCCCGCTGCGCGAGGGCGGCAGCCTGCCTGGCCTGGTCGAAGGCGCCGACCTCGGCACCTATGTCTGCAAGTTCCGGGGGGCCGGCCAGGGGGAGCGGGTGCTGGTCGCGGAGGTGATCGTCAGCGGGCTGGCCGGTCGGCTCGGGCTGCGGACGCCCGACCTGGTCGGGCTCGACCTCGACCCGCAGCTCGCCCGCTACGAGGCCGACCAGGAGGTGCAGGACCTCCTCAACGCCAGCCCGGGACTCAACCTCGGCATCGACTTCCTGCCGGGCTCGTTCGGCTACGACGGTGAGGTCGCTGGTGAGTTGGAGGGCGATGCCGACACCGCCGCCCGCATCCTGTGGCTCGACGCCTTCACCGCCAACGTCGACCGCACCTGGCGCAACCCCAACCTGCTGCTCTGGCACGGGCAGGTATGGGTGATCGACCACGGTGCGTCGTTGTACTTCCACCACGGTTGGTCCGGGGGAGTGGGCGACCCGGCGCGCTTCGCCGCTCAGCCGTGGGACGTGCAGGGTCACGTGTTCGCCTCGTCGGCGGAGCATCTGGCCCGGACCGACGCCGCCATCGACCTGAGCGAGGCCGACCTGCGCGCCGTCGTGGCCGACGTACCCGACGAGTGGCTCACACCGGTGCCCGGCACCGAGACGCCCGACGCCCTGCGCGAGGCCTACGTGACGTTCTTGTCTGCACGGCTGGCCACCCGCAGCTGGTTGCCCCGGGCGAGTGCCGCATGAACGCCCCGGGCTCGATGCCCTACCAGTACGTCGTGCTGCGCTGCGTGCCGCGCGTCGACCGCGAGGAGTTCGTCAACGTCGGCGTGGTGCTCTACTGCGAGGAGGCCGGTTTCCTCGACGTCGCGTGGCAGGTCGACCGCGATCGGCTGTCCGCACTGGCTCCGGGTCTCGACCTCGACGCCGTCTGCGATGCGCTGGCCTTCGTCGAGGGGGTCTGCGCCGGCGACGCCCGCGGAGGCGCGGCGGCCGCCGAGAAGGCCGGCACCCGCTTCGGCTTCCTCAAGGCCCCACGGAGCACCGTGCTCCAGTCGAGCCCCGTGCACGGTGGGATGACCGGTGACCCCGCCGGCCAGCTCGACCACCTGCTGGAGCGCCTGGTCGGCTGATCGGCCGGGCTCAGACCAGCGCGACCTTCCGCCAGGTGCCGGGGGTGCCGTTCTTCGTGCACAGCCAGAGCCTGCCGTGCGCGTCGACCACCAGCTCGCCTCGCTGGTGCGATCCCGTCCCTGGATGCCCGACGTGGGTCCGGGGGACCAGGCGTACGGCGGCCGCGCCGCCCTGGAAGCTGGCTCCGACGCCGGAGGTGCTCGTCGCCGAGACGCCTGCACCGGTGACCGAGCTGCCCGACACCCCGGGCCCGCTCGTCGACTCGCCGGCAGTGCCGGCGGCGCTGGCGCTCGTGCCCCGGACACCGCTGGCCGTCTGTGAGCGACCCTGGACTCCCGCCCCGCCCGTGGAGCTGCCGTCGACGCCGACCCCGGTCTGGCTGGTGCCCGAGGTGCCGGGGCCCGACTGGGAGTGGCCCGCGACGCCGGCGCCGCTCGAGTTGTTGCCGAGTACGCCGGGGAAGGCCGCTGCGCTCGACACACCCCAGATTCCGGCGTCCTGCGTCGACGTACCCTTGACCCCCGCGCTCGCGGTGGACACGGCAGTCACGGCCGACCCCGTGCCGGACACCGCGGCGACTGCGGTGCCACTGGTGCTGGTGGCCTTGACCGCAATCCCCGAGGTCGAGGTCGAGTCCACGCCCACAGCGCTGCCTCCGGCCAGGACTCCGGTGTGGCCGTTCGCTCCGACGCCCGTGCCTCCGGCGCCACCGTCTCCCGACACGCCGAACGCCCCATGTCCGACAACGCCGATGTTGTTGGTGGAGATGCCCCGGATCGCCTCGCCGTCCGTGGACGAGGCATCGATACCCCGACCGCTTGTGGAGGTCGCGGAGAGTCCGGGACCGCTGGTGGAGCTGGCTGAGACGCCGGCGCCGAACGAGGTC
>JAWWPM010000517.1:0-4571 GCA_033854915.1 Nocardioidaceae bacterium | reverse complement strand
GCGACACGCTCGACTACAGCTACGAGCGGCAGCTGGAGATGCTCACGAAGGTACGTCGCGGCGTGGCCGACGTGGCCACCAGCCGCAAGCGCGTCGAGATGCAGCTGACCGCGCTGGAGACCCAGTCGAAGAAGCTGACCGACCAGGCACAGAAGGCCATCGACGTCGGCCGGGAGGACCTCGCCCGCGAGGCGCTCACGCGCAAGTCCGGCCTGTCCGGACAGATGAGCGAGCTCCAGGTCCAGCACGACCATGAACGCCACGAACAGGGCGCCCAGCAGGAACATCACCGACGTCATCCGGACGGTGAGGCCCGTGTCGGGTGCGAAACGGGTGCGTGGCCTTGCCATGGTGTCGTGCTCCTTCTCGGTGTCGGCCGTCAGTCGGCCGGTCTGGTGTGCTGCTGGTCGGGTGCCGGCGGCTCTCCGGGCTGGGTGTACTCCGCGGCGGGCTCGGCGGCGGGCTCGCCGCTGCCGGCGGGGAGGCCCTCGGGGGCCTGGTGCGCCTTCAGCGCCGCGAGCTCGCGCTCGACCTCGGACTCCGAGCTCATCGCGTCGAGCTCGCGGCCGATGTCGTCGCCGCGGCCGAGGGCGCCCGGCTGGTCGAGCGCACCGGAGGCCAGCAGCTCGTCGATCGCGCCGGCCCGCGCCTGCATCTGCGCGGTCTTGTCCTCGGCCCGCTGGATCGCCTGGCCGACGTCGCCCATCTCGGTGGAGATGCCGGAGAAGGCCTCGTTGATCTTGGTCTGGGCCTCCGCGGCGGTGTAGGTCGCCTTGATCGTCTCCTTGCGCGTGCGGAACGCGTCTACCTTCGCCTGGAGGGCCTGGGAGGCGCGCGTGAGCTTCTCCTCCTCGCCCTGGAGCTGGGCGTGCTGCTCCTTGAGGTCGGTGACCTGGCCGGTGAGGCCGGACTTGCGGGTGAGCGCCTCCCGGGCGAGGTCCTCGCGGCCGACGTCGATCGCCTTCTGCGCCTGGTCGGTGAGCTTGGTGGACTGGGTCTCGAGCTGGGTGATCTGCATCTCCACGCGCTTGCGGCTGGTGGCCACGTCGGCGACGCCACGGCGTACCTTCGTGAGCATCTCCAGCTGCCGCTCGTAGCTGTAGTCGAGGGTCTCGCGCGGGTCCTCGGCGCGGTCGAGGGCCTTGCTCGCCTTCGCGCGGAAGATCAGGGTGAATCGCTGCCACAGGCCCATCGCGTGGTCCCTTCTGCTCAGGTGCGGAGGAAGCTCCGTCGTGCCGTCGGCCAGTCGGTGCTGCCTCCAACCTACGAGGGCAACGGTTGGCCTGGGTACATCGTCCCGGCCGTGTCGGGCCGCAATCCGCCGAGGGTACGCCGGGGCGCGGCGCAGGTAGGCTGACGATCTCCCGTTCGCCACCGAAGGCCCAGAGAAAGGCCCGGAGAAGACACCCGTGTTCCGACGCACCGAGAAGCAGCCCGCCGCGACCGTCCGTCCCGAGAAGGTCGACGGCAAGAACCGACCGACGCCGAGCCGACGGGAGGCCGAGGCGGCGGCTCGCCAGCGCGCCAAGGCGGGCATGGACAAGAAGACCGCCCAGAAGCTGCTCAAGGACCGGCGAGCCGAGAGCAACCGCAAGGTGCGCGAGGGCATGCGGACCGGTGACCCGCGCTACCTGATGGACCGCGACAAGGGTCCCGTGAAGGCGTTCGTGCGCGACTACGTCGACGTCCGCATCTCGTTCATGGAGTACCTGCTGCCGGTGCTCGTCGTGATCATGGCGCTCCAGTTCAGCGGCGCGAAGACGCTCCAGGCCTTCAGCCAGGGCCTGTGGTCGGCGACCATCCTGCTGCTGGTGATCGAGACCGCGTGGCTGCTGTCGCGGCTCGGCCGCGAGATCAAGGCCCGGTTCCCCGAGGACAACGCGCGCGGCTGGCGCTTCTACGCGCTGATGCGCGCGATCCAGATCCGGCGGCTGCGGATGCCCAAGCCGCGGCTGAAGATGCGCGAGGCGCTGCCGACCCGCTACTGAGCGGCTACTGGCGCGCTACTGGGCCTCGAGGCTCATCGGTCCGTAGACCTGCCGCTCACCCTCGAACAGGGTGACCGCGGTCGCGCCCTCGTCGGCGAGCTCGGTCCAGAACTCACCCACCCAGGACTCCGCCTCGGCCCGGGTCGGGAACTCCTGGCGACCGTCGGCGGGCTCGATGGTGCTGCCGTCGGCGGCCTCGAGGCGCCACCACCACGGGTTGTCGGACATCGGCATCAGGACTCCTTGACCTCGGGCGTCACGAACGGCGGTCGGGTGACGACGAACGTCTCGGGACGACCGCGTACGTCGACGATCACCTCGGCGCCGTCGGCGATCTGGTGTTTGAGCAGTTCGAGCGCGAGGCCCTTGCCGAGCGTCGGCGAGAAGGTACCGGAGGTGACCTCGCCGGCCGCGAAGTCCCGGGTGAGCATCACCTGCATGCCGGGCCGGGCGATCCCGCGCCCGGCGGCGACCAGGCCGTTGAGCCGCACCGTGACCCCGGCGGCCTTCTCGGCGACGAGCGCGTCGCGACCCCAGAACGCCGGCTTGTCCCAGCCGACGGCCCAGCCGAGCCGGGCCTGGTTCGGGGTGACCTTCAGGGAGATGTCCTGCCCGTGCAGCGGGTAGCCCATCTCCGTGCGCAGGGTGTCGCGCGCACCGAGGCCGCAGGGCTGGATGCCGTGCTGCTCCCCCGCCTCCATCAGCGCGTCCCAGAGCGACGCCGCGGCCGCGTTGGGCACGATCAGCTCGTAGCCGCGTTCGCCGGTGTAGCCGGTGCGGCAGTCGACGACCACCTCGCCGTCGTGCGGGTGCTGGACGAAGGACATGTACGCGTGCCCGGTCGGCAGCCCGACCGCGTCGAGCACCTCGTCGGACCTCGTGCCCTGCACCGCGATCACGGCGTGGGTCTCGTGGTGGTCGGTGATGGTCACCGAGTCCGGCTTGCCGGCCTCGAGCCGGCGGACCACCTCGGCGGGGTTCGCGGCGTTGGGCACCAGCAGCAGGTGGTCGTCGTCGAGCAGGTAGACGATCAGGTCGTCGACGATGCCGCCGGTCGCGTCGTCGCAGCAGAGCGTGTACTGCGCCTTGCCGGGCCCGATCTTGCCGAGGGAGTTGCTCAGGGTCGCGTCGACGTACTCCTGGGCTCCCGCGCCGCGGACCACCACCTTGCCGAGGTGGGAGACGTCGAAGATCCCGACCCCGTCGCGTACGGCGGTGTGCTCCTTGATCACGCCGGCGGGGTACTCCAGCGGCATCTCCCAGCCGCCGAACTCCGCGAACTTCGCACCGAGCGCGACGTGCCGGTCGTGCAGGGGGGACTGCTTGAGGGCCATGCGCCGCAAACTACCGCAGGGGCGCGATGACTAGAGTGCCCGCGTGACGTCCTACACGCTCCGCAAGGGCAACCCCGACAAGACTCGCGCCGACATCGTCGTCGTGGGTGTCGCCCGCACGGCCAAGGGACCGGTGGTGGCTCCGGGCGGTGAGGCGGTCGCGAAGGCCTACGGACGGAAGTTCAGTCCGCTGCTCGCGTCGCTCGGAGTGACGGGCAAGGCCGGCGAGGCGTTCCGGGTGCCGACCAGCGGCGCGGTCACGTCCCCGATGCTGGTGCTGGTCGGGGTCGGAGACCTGTCCACGGACGGCTCGCTCACCGCCGAGCAGGTACGCCGGGCGGCCGGTGTCGCGGCCCGCAACGTGGGCAACGCGGCGTCCGTCGCGCTCGCCCTCCCGGCCGCGGACGCCGACCAGGTGCGGGCCGTGGCCGACGGGTTCCTGACCGGTGGCTACACGTTCACGGGCAGCAAGTCGGGCGCGAAGAAGAAGCCCGTGTCCGAGGTGGCGATCCTGTCCGAGGCGGCCCGGCAGCAGGCCAGCATCGAGGCGCTGGCGACGGCGCAGGTGGTGGCGGGGCACTCGGACACCGCGCGGGACTGGGTGAACCTGCCCGCCAACCAGCTGCTCCCCTCCGACTTCGCCGACCGGGTGGTCGCGATCGAGGGCAAGCGCAAGAAGCCGAAGGTCACGGTCACCGTGCTCGACGAGCACGAGCTCGCCGAGATCGGCGCCGGCGGCATCCTCGGGGTCGGCATGGGCTCCGACAACCCGCCGCGGCTGGTGCGGCTGGAGTACCGGCCCGAGGGCGCCGAGCGGCACGTCGCGCTCGTCGGCAAGGGGATCACCTACGACTCGGGCGGCTACACGATCAAGCCCGGCAACTCGATGCAGACCATGAAGTGCGACATGGCCGGCGCCGCGGCCGTGGTGGCGGCGACGTACGCCCTCGCCGAGCTGGGTGTGCCGGTCGCGGTCACGGCGTACGCACCGCTGGCGGAGAACATGATCAGCGGTCGCGCCGTACGCCCCGGCGACGTGCTCACGATGTACGGCGGCAAGACCGTCGAGGTGTTGAACACCGACGCCGAGGGCCGGCTGGTGCTCGCCGACGCACTCGCGATGGCGGCGGAGACCGACGTGGACGCGATCGTCGAGATCTCCACGCTCACCGGTCCCTGCGTGGTCGCGCTCGGCGACCGCGTGGCCGGCGTCTTCGGCGACGACGAGACGGTGGCGGCCGTGCAGTCG
>JAWWPM010000516.1:0-5081 GCA_033854915.1 Nocardioidaceae bacterium | reverse complement strand
CTCGGTGAGCACGACCGCGGCCTCCAGCCCCCGGGCACCCGAGGAGACGGCCATGCCGATGCAGACACCGACGGCCGAGAGCCGGAGTGACGCCAGGTCGACGCTGGCGGCGGCGTAGGTGCGCCCGTCGGCGTCGCGCACCGCGGCGCCCTCGGCGGTCCCGGCCCGGGCGCGGGTCGCGCGGGCCAGCGTGACCAGCTTGGCGTCCTCGGCGGAGAGCTCAGTCATGCAGGACTCCTTCGTCGTGGAGGACGGGCTCGGGCGCGATGACCTCCACCCGGGAGATCAGCACGGTGCCGATCTTGTTGCGGCGCCCGGCGGTGCCCTCCGCCTCGAAGCGCAGGCCGTGCGCCTCGACGTGGGAGCCGGGGATCGGGACGCGGCCGAGGTGCTTGGCCATCAGGCCGCCGACGCTGTCGACGTCCTCCTCCTCGACGTCGAAGCCGACCAGCTCGTCGAGGTCGTCGATCGGGTAGCGGGAGGCGACCCGGATCGTGCCGTCCTCGAGGGTGGTCGCGTCGGCCTGCTCGGCGTCGTACTCGTCGGTGATCTCGCCGACGATCTCCTCCAGCAGGTCCTCGATGGTGACCAGGCCGGCGGTGCCGCCGTACTCGTCGACGACGACCGCGATGTGCTGGCGGGTGGCCTGCATCTCCGAGAGCAGGGCGTCGACCTGCTTGGACTCCGGCACGTAGAGCGCCGGGCGCATCACCTCGTCGACGCGCTGGGTGAACTCCACGTCGGGTGCCTCGAAGTCACGGCGTACGACGTCCTTGAGGTAGGCGAAGCCGACGATGTCGTCGAGGTTCTCGTCGATCACCGGCACCCGGGAGAAGCCGCTGCGCAAGAACAGCGACAGGGTCTGCCGGAGGTTCTTGTAGCGCTCGATGTAGACCACGTCGCCGCGCGGCACCATCACCTCGCGGGCGATGGTGTCGCCGAACTCGAAGACGGAGTGGATCATCGCCCGTTCGCCCGACTCGATGACCGCCGACGCCTCGGCCAGATCGACCAGCTCGCGCAGCTCGGTCTCGGTGGAGAACGGCCCGCTGCGGAAGCCGCGCCCCGGGGTGATCGCGTTGCCGACCAGGATCAGCAGCTGCGGGATCGGCCCGAGGACGGTGTTGGCGGCGGTCAGGAGGGAGGCGGCGTACGGCGCGATCCGGTCCGCGTGCTGGCGTCCGACGGTGCGGGGCGCGACCCCGATCACCACGAACGAGACCACCAGCATCGCGCCGACGGCGGTCAGGATCGTCGGCCAGCGGGCCCCGCCGTACCACTGCCGGATCTCGAGGGTGACGATCACGACCGCGCTGGTCTCGCACAGCAGGCGCAGCAGCAGCGCGGTGTTGAGGTAGCGCGCCCGGTCGTCGAGCAGCCGGGTCAGCCGGCGCGCGCCGGCCACGCCCTCGCCGACCAGCTCCTCGGCGCGAGCCCGGGAGTACGACGCGAGCGAGGCGTCGGCGGCCGAGAAGACCCCGGCGGCGACGATCAGGGCGGCTGCGGTCAGCAGCCCCGTTGGGCCCGCAATCGGGCCGCTCACCGATCGGCTCGCCAGGCGGCGAGCAGCTCGTCCTGGAGGCCGAACATCTCGGCGTGCTCCTCCGGCTCGGCGTGGTCGTAGCCCAGCAGGTGGAGGATGCCGTGCACCGTGAGCAGCTCGATCTCGGCCTCGGTGCCGTGGCCCGCGGTGACGCCCTGGCGCTCGGCGACCGCCGGGCAGAGCACCAGGTCACCGAGCACGCCCTCCTCGGGCTCGTCGTTGACCAGCCCGGGCCGCAGCTCGTCCATCGGGAAGGCGAGCACGTCGGTCGGGCCCTCCTTCTCCATCCACTGCTCGTTGAGGGAGGCGATGGTCGCCTCGTCGACGGCCTTGATGCACAGTTCGGCGAGCGGGTGCACCCGCATCCGGTCCATCACGAAACGGCTCAGCGCCGCCAGTCGGTTGACGTCCAGCTCGTAGCCGGACTCGTCCAGCACCTCGATGCTCATCGGGGACTCATCTCGGGCGCGTCCGTCACCGGCGGTCGTCGTCGGACCCGTGGCCCGGCAGCGGGCCGTGCGCGTCGAACTGGTCGTAGGCCGCCACGATCTGCCCGACGAGCTTGTGGCGTACGACGTCGTGGGCGGTCAGCCTCTGGAACGAGACGTCCTCGATCTCGCCGAGGATCCCCTCCACGACCTTGAGCCCGGACTTCGTGCCGCCGGGCAGGTCGACCTGGGTGACGTCGCCGGTGACCACGATCTTGGAGCCGAAGCCCAACCGGGTCAGGAACATCTTCATCTGCTCGGGCGAGGTGTTCTGGGCCTCGTCGAGGATGATGAAGGAGTCGTTGAGCGACCGGCCGCGCATGAAGGCCAGCGGCGCCACCTCGATGGTGCCCGCCGCGAGCAGCTTGGGGATCGACTCGGGGTCCACCATGTCGTGCAGCGCGTCGTACAACGGCCGCAGGTAGGGGTCGATCTTCTCGCTCAGCGTGCCGGGCAGGAAGCCGAGCCGCTCCCCCGCCTCGACGGCCGGGCGGGTCAAGATGATCCGGTTGACCAGCTTGGCCTGCAGCGCCTGCACGGCCTTGGCCATCGCCAGATAGGTCTTGCCGGTGCCGGCCGGGCCGATGCCGAACGTGATCGTGTGCTTGTCGATCGAGTCGACGTAGCGCTTCTGGTTCAGCGTCTTGGGCCGGATCGAGCGGCCGCGGTTGGACAGGATGTTGAGCGAAAGCACGTCGGCCGGACGCTCAGTGGTCTCGGTGCGCAGCATCGCCAGCACCCGCTCGACGGTCTCGGTGCTCACGCCCTGGCCGGTGCGGATCAGTGTCACCAGCTCGTCGAGCAGCCGCTCGGCCAGCGCGACCTCACCCTGGTCGCCCTCGAGGGTGATCCGGTTGCCGCGCACGTGCACGGTCAGGTCGAAGGACCGCTCGATCAGGGAGAGGTGGTCGTCGCCGGGCCCGAGGAGGCTGACCATGTCGATGGAGCCGGGCACGACGACGGTGTGCCGGGTGCCCTGCGTCGGTTGAGTCTCTGTCATCAGACGACCATGCTACGGGCGCCCGGGTACGGCGTACCAACGCATTGCAGGACGTACACCCTCACGGGTGGGTGACCACCAGGATGCCGAGGCACATCTCGTCCATCGTGCCTTCGCCCCACACGACGTAGCGGTCGGGCTGCCCGGCGAACGCCGGCAGCTGGTCGCGCAGCCATTGCACGTGCTTGCAGGTCACCTTGACGGTGTCGCCGACCGCGAGCGGGACGGGCTTGATCGGCTTGGAGCCCTGGTCGTCGAAGTTCCAGACCGGGATGTCGAGCACCGTCCTCGCCCGGGGCGTGCCGGGGTTGACGGTGACCTTGATCGAGCGGCCGAGCAGGTGCATGTGGCCGGCAACGGCGCGGATGGTCGTCGGCTCGGTCACCTTGCGGGTGCACGAGGTGACCTCCGACGGCTTGGGGGTGCCACCGCAGACGAGGTAGAGCAGGTTGTTGGTGTTGCCGACCTGGCCGAAGCGGTGGATCACGTCGGCGATCGCGGTGTCGCGGTCGCACAGTGGGCTGTCGGTGTGACCGGGCCGGCACGGGAGCTCGACCGGCGCGGGCAGCAGCATGGTCTCCAGCGGCGTCAGGTGCGCACCGGGAGGCGCGAGCCGGAGCAGCGTGGCCGACCGGTCGGGGCCGGGGCCGCCGAGCAGGTTGTAGTGGACCTGCATCACGATCTGCGTGCCCCTGGCCAGCGGTACGCCGTACCCCGGCGCGTCCACGGACTCCTTGGCGCCCGGCGCCCAGGCGCCCAGCCACGGCGCGTTGTCGAGGATCGAGCCGCCCGGCAGACCGCTGTCACCGAAGCAGGTCCAGCCCTCCCCCGGGTCTTGGGCGTCGAGCTGATGCGCCGCCGGCACCTGGCTGGGGTCGGCCCGGTAGAGGATCACGTGGTGCACGACGTTGCGGTTGTCGGGCCGGACGAACGTGCCGGTCAGGTAGGTGTTGCGGGTCAGGTGCGGGTCGAGCAGGAAGCAGCGGTACTCGTCGGTGCCGCCCCCCGGAGGCGCGTGCGGCGTGAAGGCCTTGGGGATGTGCAGCGCCAGGCGGGTCTCCCCGGCCCGCAGCGGCTTCGGCTCGACCGCGGCCACGGGGTCGGCGACCACGGGGCCGGTCGTCATCGCCGCCGATGGCGTCGAGGTCGGAGCGGGCCCGGCGACCGGCCTGGCGTTGCTGCCGCAGGCGGTCACGAGCAGCAGGCAGGCCGCGACACCGGCCGCCCGCAGGCTCAGCCGGGTGGCCACGTCAGCGTCCGTCCGGCGAGCACGTGCAGATGGGTGTGGAACACGCTCTGCCCGGCCTCGGCCCCGGTGTTGAAGACCAGGCGGTAGCTCTCGTGCCCGGCCGCGTCCGCCACAGTGCGGGCGACCCGGACCAGCTCGGCGAGGCTGTCGGGGTGGGTGTCGGCGAGCTCGGCGGCGTTCGCACTGTGCTCGCGCGGCACCACCAGCACGTGCAGCGGTGCCTGCGGCTGCAGGTCGCGGAAGGCCAGCACCGTGGCCGTCTCGTGCACGACGTCGGCCGGGATCTGGCCGGCGACGATCCGGCAGAAGACGCAGTCGTCGGGCATGCGCCACATGCTGTCACGAAAAGTCGGGACCCACGCGGGTAAACCCGGGGGGTGAGCCCCGCGTGCTACTAGCGTGATCGCACATGCGGAGGTCCGGCTGATGCCCCTCACTCGGGTGGGCTGGAGTGCCGACGAGGCGCTGGAGCAGCTCTACGCCGCGCACTGGCGCCAGCTGGTGCGCCTGGCCGTCCTGTTGCTCCGCGACCAGGGGGCGGCCGAGGAGATCGTGCAGGACTCCTTCGTGGCCGTGCACGACCGGTGGGGCCGCTTGCGCGACCCCGACAAGGCGCTGGCCTATCTGCGCCAGAGCGTGGTCAACCGGTCCCGCTCACACCTGCGGCACCTGTCCGTCGTACGCCGTCATGTGGAGCGGGAGGGCGCGCTGCCCGTCGCGTCCGGTGCCGACGAGCCGGCCTACGACGCGGCCCGGCGCGCGACCGTGCTCGATGCCCTGCGCGGGCTGCCCACGCGGCAG
>JAWWPM010000515.1:0-13570 GCA_033854915.1 Nocardioidaceae bacterium | reverse complement strand
GGTCGTGGCGTACGTCGCGGAGCTGGCCGCGCCGATCATCCCGGGCGGCCGTGGCGCCGCGTTCGCCGACGAGGTCGCCCCGGGGGACGGAGCAGGGGCACTCGACCGCTTCGCGGCGTTCTCCGGGCGCCAGCCGGTGCCGGCCTGACCTGCTGGCGCAAGACTCAGCGCAACGAAGCCGACCAGGAGGACGACGACGTCCGGGGCCTCATATCCACTCGAGACGGGCTCCACACGCTACGAGGACCCCACATCGCTCGGTCGTCCTCCTGGTCACCAGCCCCGACGGGGAGGGGCCGATACCCGAACGGTAGAAGCCCCGGCACGCCCGACGGCAGGGTCGGACGGCCCCGCCACCCAGGGGACCAAAGTCCCGGGCAGAGGGTCACTGTGACCATCCCGGCCGCCCGGCCCGTCGGGGAGGCTCAGGGACGTGGACCCACTTGACCTTGCCCGCTGGCAGTTCGGCATCATCACCGTCTACCACTTCCTCTTCGTGCCCATCACGATCGGCCTGTCCGCGATCGTGGCCGGCTACGAGACGGCGTGGGTGCGCACCCGCAACGAGCAGTGGCTGCGCCTGACCAAGTTCTTCGGGAAGCTCTTCCTGATCAACTTCGCGATCGGTGTCGTGACCGGGATCGTGCAGGAGTTCCAGTTCGGCATGAACTGGAGCGACTACTCCCGCTTCGTCGGCGACATCTTCGGCGCGCCGCTGGCGGTCGAGGGCCTGCTCGCGTTCTTCCTCGAGTCGACCTTCCTGGGCCTGTGGATCTTCGGCTGGGACCGGCTCTCGCCCAAGCTGCACGCCACCTGCATCTGGTTGGTGCACCTCGGCACGCTGTTCTCGGCGTACTTCATCCTGGCCGCCAACTCCTGGATGCAGCACCCGGTCGGCTACTCCTACAACCCCAAGACGGGGCGCGCGGAGCTCCACGACTTCTTCGCGGTGCTGCTGAACAAGGTCCAGCTCGCGACGTTCCCGCACGTGGTGATGGGTGCGTACATGACCGGAGCCGCGTTCGTCTGCGGCATCGCGATGTGGAACATGCTCCGCAACGAGGGGGAGGTCCGCGAGACCTTCCGCCGCGGCGTACGCACCGGCGCTGCCGTGATGCTGGTCGCCGGCCTCGGTGTCGCCGTCACCGGAGACATCTCGGGCAAGATCATGACCGAGGTGCAGCCCATGAAGATGGCGGCCGCCGAAGGCCTCTACGACACCCAGAGCAACGCGCCCCTGTCGCTGCTCACCCTCGGCAGCCTCAACGGCGAGCATCACAAGGCGATCGTCGAGGTCCCCGGCCTGCTGTCCTTCCTCGGCACCGGCAGCTTCAACGGCGAGATCAAGGGCATCAACCAGCTCCGGGCCGAGTACAAGGCGACGTACGGCAAGGACCCCGGGCAGAAGTACTACTCACCCGGTGACTACACGCCGATGATCCCGGTCACGTACTGGAGCTTCCGGATCATGATCGGCCTGGGCCTGCTCGCCGCTGCCATCGGCCTGCTGATGCTGCTGGTGACCCGGAGGGGTCGTGCGCCCACCGGCAAGTGGTGGGTGCGCGGGGCTGTGGTGCTGCCCTTCCTGCCGGTCTTCGCCAACTCCTTCGGCTGGATCTTCACCGAGGTCGGCCGCCAGCCCTGGGCAGTCTTCGGAGTGATGACCACCGCACAGGGCGTCTCGCCGAGCGTGAGTGCCTTCGACGTGTGGACGTCGATGACCCTCCTCACCCTGCTCTACGCCGTGCTCGCGGTGATCGAGGTCAAGCTCCTGCTGACCACGATCAAGGCCGGCCTCCCCGACGACGCGCCGCCGGCCGACGACTCGGACGACATCGACCGCCCGCTCGCGTTCGCGTACTAGGAGAACTGCCATGGAGCTCACCACCGTCTGGTTCGGCCTCATCGCCGTCCTCTGGATCGGCTACTTCACCCTCGAGGGCTTCGACTTCGGGGTGGGCATGCTGCTCCCGATCCTGGCGAAGGACGACCGCGAACGCCGGGTCATGATCAACACCATCGGCCCGGTCTGGGACGGCAACGAGGTCTGGCTGCTCGTCGCCGGCGGCGCCACGTTCGCGGCCTTCCCCGAGTGGTACGCGACGCTGTTCAGCGGCTTCTACCTGCCGCTCCTGCTGATCCTGCTGGCCCTGATCGTGCGCGGAGTCGCGTTCGAGTACCGCGCCAAGGGCCACGAGGACCAGTGGCGCAACCGCTGGGACGCGTGCATCGTGGTCGGCTCGTTCCTCCCGTCGCTGCTGTGGGGCGTGGCCTTCGCCAACATCCTGCGCGGCGTCCCGATCGACGCCGACAAGGAGTACACGGGTGGCTTCTTCAACCTGTTGAACCCCTACGCGCTGCTCGGCGGCGTGACCATCGTGCTGCTGTTCCTGACCCATGGCGCCATCTACATCGCCCTGAAGACCGACGGGCCGATCCGCGCCCGGGCCCGCGAGCTGGGCCTGAAGACCGGGCTCGGTGCTGCCGTCGCGGCGGTGCTGTTCCTGCTGTGGACCCAGATCCTCACCGGCAACGTCGGGTCCGCGGTGTTCTACATTCTCGCGGCGGCCGCCCTGGTCGCGGGGCTCGCCGCCCTGCTGAAGGCCCGTGAGGGCTGGGCGTTCATCGGCACCTTCGTCTGCATCGCGCTGGCGGTCGCCGGACTCTTCGTCGCCCTGTTCCCCGACGTGATGCCGAGCTCGACGTCCTCGCTCTACAACCTGACCACCAGCAACGCCTCGTCGACGCACTACACGCTGACGGTGATGACGATCGTGGCCGTGATCATGACCCCGATCGTGCTGGCCTACCAGAGCTGGACCTACTGGGTGTTCCGCAAGCGGATCTCGGTGCAGCACATCCCCCAGGAGCGCCTCGAGGCGCCCGTCGGATGAGACCGACGGATCCTCGGCTGCTCCGGCGCCTGGCACCCGCGCGACGCCCCCTTGCGGGGGTGATCGCAGGCGGCGCCGGCACCAGCTTCCTGGTCATCGGCCAGGCCTGGCTCGTCGCAGGCCTGGTCGTCGCCGTTGCACACGGTGGTGCAGTGCGGCCCTGGGCGCTCTCGGTGATCGCCGTGTTCGCGGTGCGCGGGCTCGTCGGCGTCGGGGTCGACTGGGCCGCCTCGCGGGCCGCCGGCATCGTCGGGACCGACGTACGACGTGAGCTGCTGACCGCGGTCCTCTCACCCGACACCGCACTGGGCCGGTCATCGGGGGTGGCGGCCTCGACCGGGACTGGCGAGACCGCGGTGCTGGCGACCCGTGGGGTGGCCGCGGCCGAGCCCTACCTGACCCGCTATCTCCCGGCCCTGGTGCTGGCCGGGGTGCTGCCGCTGATCACCGTCGTCGCGATCGCCACCCAGGACGTGATGAGCGCGGTGATCGTGCTCGCGACGCTGCCGCTGATCCCGGTCTTCGGGGCCCTGGTCGGCCTCGCCACCCGTGACCGTGCCGAGAAGCAGTGGCGGGCCATGTCCTCGCTGTCGGGCCACTTCGTCGACGTGATGCGCGGCCTCCCGACCCTGGTCGCCTTCCGCCGCGCCAAGGTGCAGACCGCCCGGATCCGTGAGGTCACCGAGCGCTACCGGCAGGCGTCGCTGGCCACCCTGCGGGTCGCGTTCGCCTCGTCCGCGGTGCTGGAGCTGGTCGCCACCTTGTCGGTGGCCCTGGTGGCGGTGACCGTCGGCGTCCGGCTGGCCGGCGGCGGGCTCGACCTGCGCACCGCCCTCGTCGTACTGCTCCTGGCGCCGGAGGCCTACTGGCCGCTGCGCCGCGTGGGAGCGGAGTTCCACGCCGCCGCCGAGGGCGTGGCCACGTTCGAACGGGTCGACGAGCTGCTCTGCGGCGCGGACGCCGCCACGGACGGCACCAGCGACGGCCCGGACGACCTCGTCGTCGACGACCTCACCGTGACCTACGCGGGTCGCACCACCCCGGCCCTGGACCACGTGTCCCTGGTGGTCCCTCGGAGCGGTATCACCGCAGTGACCGGCCCCTCGGGCTGCGGGAAGTCCACGCTCCTGTCGGTGCTGGCCGGACTGCGTGCCCCCGACTCGGGAAGACTGAGCGTCGGCGACCGGGCCGTGGGCGGCGAGGCCTGGCGCGCGGACGTCGCCCTCCTGCCTCAGCGTCCCCTGTTCATCGCCGGCAGCATCGCCGACAACGTGCGCCTCGGCGCCCCCGACGCCACCGACACCGACGTGTGGGACGTCCTGCGCCGGGTCGCCCTGGAGGAGCGGGTCCGGCAGCTGCCGGACGGCCTGGCCACGCCCCTCGGCGAGGACGGCGGCACCCTGTCCGCCGGCGAGCGGGCCCGCCTGGCGCTGGCCCGGATCGTGCTCAGCGACCGGCCGTGGGTGCTGCTCGACGAGCCGACCGCCCACCTCGACGCGCTCACCGAGCACGTCGTCGCCGACACCCTGGTGGAGCTGGCCCGTGACCGGGCCGTGCTCGTCGTCGCGCACCGTCCCGCCCTGGTCGCGCTGGCCGACTACGTCGTCCACCTCGCGGCCCCGCACGGCACCCTCCCCGCGACCCCGAGCGAGAGGCCGGAACGCCGGGCCACCGCGGCGGCGCCGGTCGACGACCTCGCCCCCGCCGCGTCGTACCGCCGCTCCGGGCTCGCTCTGCCGACGCTGATCGGCGCCCTGGCCTCGGCCTCCGGCGTGGCCCTGACCGCCACCTCGGGTTGGCTGATCGTGCAGGCGTCGACCCGCCCGGCCGTGCTGACCCTGCTGGTCGCGATCGTCGGGGTCCGCACGTTCGGTCTGGCCCGCCCGGTGCTGCGTTACGTCGAGCGCCTGCTCTCCCACGACGCCGCGCTCGGCCTGCTCGCGCAGCGCCGCGCCGAGGTGTACGACGCTCTCGTCCCGCTCACCCCGGCCCGGCTCGGCCCGCGGCGCGGTGACGTCCTGGCGTCGGTCGTCGACGACGTCGACAGCATTCTCGACCGCGAGCTGCGCAGCCGGATGCCCGCACGAGCGCTCGTGCTGGTGGCGGCCCTGGCGACCGGTGTGACCGTCCTGATCGAGCCGGTGGCCGCGCTGGTGGTGGCCGGCTGCACCGCCGTGGGCGGGCTGGCCCACCTGATCGCCCGGGTCGGCGCCGGTCGCGGTGAGCGCCGCATGGTGGCCGCCCGCGCACTGCTCTCCGAACGCGTCGTGGAGCTCACGCAGGCCGCCGACGAGCTGGTCATGTGGCAGGCCCGCGACCGCGCGGTCGCCCGGGTCGCCGAGGCCAGCGACGAGGTCGCGGCGGGTTCGACCCGCAGCGCCCTGTGGCTGGGGACCGCCCGCGCCCTCGCGCTGACCGCGTGCGGCCTCTCCGTGGCCGGGGTCGCCGCCCTGGTCGCGCCCGATGTGGCCGCCGGCCGGGTCAGCGCCCCGCTGGCCGCGCTGGTCGTGCTGCTGCCGCTGGCCCTCGGCGAGGTGATCCTGCCGGCGGTCGACGCGGGTGCCGCTTCGGCCCGTGCCGCCGCCGCCGAGGCCCGGCTCCGGACGCTGCTGTCCCTGACCCCCGCCGTGACCGGCCCGGCCCACGCCGAGGAGGTGCCCGGCGAGACCGTCGTCGACGTCGACGGCGTCACCGCGCGCTGGGGCGACCGCACGGCCCTGTCCGACCTGTCCCTGCGGGTGGCCCCGGGACAGCGGGTCGGCGTGGTCGGTCCGTCGGGATCGGGCAAGAGCACCCTGGCCTCGCTGCTGATGCGCTTCGTCGACCCCGAGGAGGGCTCGGTCGCGCTCGGCGGCGTCGGCCTGCCCAGGCTGGCGCTCGACGACGTACGACGTACGGTCGGGTTGGTCGACGACGACCCGCACGTCTTCGCCACCACCGTCGCGGAGAACATCCGCCTGGCCCGGCCCACCGCCACCGACGACGAGGTCGACGGTGCCCTGCGCGACGCTGGTCTCGACACCTGGCTCGACGGCCTGGAGGAGGGACTCGCCACCCGGCTCGGCGACGGGGCAGCGGCGGTGTCGGGCGGCGAACGGGCGCGGCTCGGGGTGGCGCGGTCGCTCCTGGCCGACCAGCGCGTGCTCGTCCTCGACGAGCCCACGGCCCATCTCGACCACGCGAATGCCGAGCTCCTGGCGCGTCAGGTGCTCGGTGGGGACCGCGGCCGGGCGGTCGTCTGGATCACCCACGAGCCGCTCGGGCTCCACCTGCTGGACCATGTCGTCGAGCTGGAGTCGTCCGACCCTGCTAGAACTACCCCATGAGCGAAGAGTCCCGACCGATCCGCGTCTTCCTGCTCGACGACCACGAGGTCGTGCGGCAGGGGCTGCGCGCGCTGCTCGAGTCCGGCGGCGACATCGAGGTCGTGGGCGAGTCCGGCCTGGCCATGGAGGCCGCGGCGCGCATCCCCGCCCTTCGCCCCGACGTGGCGGTCCTGGACGCGCGGCTGCCCGACGGCTCGGGCATCGAGGTCTGCCGCACGGTGCGCGCGGTCGACCCCACGATCAAGGCGCTGATCCTCACGTCGTACGACGACGACGAGGCGCTGTTCGCCGCGATCATGGCCGGCGCGGCTGGCTACGTGCTCAAGGAGATCGGCGGACAGGACCTGATCGGAGCGGTCCGCACGGTCGCGGCCGGCAACTCCCTGATCGACCCGTCCCTGACCGCGAGGGTGCTGGAGCGGGTCCGCAACGGCCCGGCCACCGCACCCGAGCTGGCCGACCTGACCGAGCAGGAGCTGAAGCTGCTCGGCCTGATCGCCGAGGGCCTGACCAACCGGCAGATCGGCGAGCGGATGTTCCTGGCCGAGAAGACCGTCAAGAACTACGTCTCCAGCATCCTGGCCAAGCTCGGCCTCGAGCGTCGTACCCAGGCCGCGGTGCTCGCCTCCAAGCTGCTCAGCAGCGACCCGCACGGCTGAGCCCGCCGGCCCGGAACCCGGTCAGGACGCGTCGCTGTCGGCGACGCCGCCCGGCGCGAGCGGTACCCGCCAGTGGAACTGCAGCCCGTGCGGGTCCACGTCGACGAGGTCGAGCCGACCGCCGAGCGCCCTGGCCCGCTGACGGGCGTTGTCCAGCCCGCTCTCGACGGGAGCGTCGGAGATCCCGGTGCCGTTGTCGGTGACCAGCAGGCCCAGCTCGGCGTCGTCGACCACGAGCACGACCTCGAGCTGGGTCGCGCGGGCATGCCGGGCGGCGTTGGACAGGGCTTCGCGAAGCACCGGGAGCAGCTGCTCGCGCAGCGTGGTCGAGACCGCGGTGTCGACCGGGCCGTGGGTGCGCACGGTCGGGGCGAACCCGAGCACCGGCGCATAGTCGCGCACCAGGGCGCGGACGTCGCCGCGCAGCGAGTCGGCGCCGTGCGTCTGGAGCTCGAAGATCGTGGCGCGCACGTCGCGGATCGTGCCGTCGAGGTCCTGGACGGCCCGGTCGAGCCGCTCGCGCACGGGGTCGCCGACGCCGCGGATGGCCACCGCCTGGAGCTGCATGCCGATCGCGAAGAGTCGCTGGATCACCACGTCGTGGAGGTCGCGGGCGATCCGCTCGCGGTCCGAGATCACCGCCAGCTCCTCGCGCTCACCGACCGCCTGGGCGCGGTCCATGGCCAGGGCTGCGTGGTCCGCGAAGCTGATCAGCAGCTCGCGGTCGTCGTGGTCGCGCTGGCGCAGGTCGCGGGTCGGGAAGAGCGTCACCAGCAGCCCGGGGTCGGCCAGGTGCGCGGGCAGGGGTACGACGGTCGCGGTGAGGTCGCCGAGCGCGATGTCGACGGGGTCGACGAGGCCGACCCGGTCCACCGAGTCCAGCGCCACCTCGACCGCCTCGATCACCTCCGCGACCATCCCCGGCTCGCAGGCCAGGGCCCGGACCTCGCCGTCGGCCGCGGGGCTGGCCACGGCGGCCGCGGTGGCGTGGGTGACCCGGCGCGCGGTCTCGACCACCTGCTGAAGCGCCAGGTCCCACTCGATCGGCGGCTGCAGCGCCTCGGTCAGGGTGGCGGCCGCCTCGAGCCAGAGCCGGCGTCGTTCACTGAGCCCGTACGCGCGGGCGTTCTCGATGACCAGCCCGGCGGCGCTCGCCAGCGCCACGACGAGCCGTTCGTCGGTGTCGGTGAAGTCGCCGCCGCCCTCCTTCTCTGTCAGGTAGAGGTTGCCGAACACGGTGCCGCGGATGTGCACCGGTACGCCCAGGAAGGTCCGCATCGGTGGGTGGTGCGGCGGCAGCCCGGAGGACGCCGGGTGGTCGGCGAGGTCGGCGAGCCGGATCGGGCGCGGGTCGGAGATCAGCAGCCCGAGGATCCCGAGTCCGTGCGGAGGCTCACCGATCCGGGCGCGTTGCTCGTCGGTGACACCGGTGGTGACGAACTCGGTCAGTCGGCTGTCGCCGCCGACCACGCCGAGCGCGCCGTACCGCGCGCCGGTCAGGGCGGTGGCTGCCTCCACGATCCGGGTCAGCACGCCGTTCAGGTCGAGGTCGGAGGCGATCGCCAGGACGGCGCCGAGCAGCGCCTGGCTCGAGTCCGGAAGGACCTCCGGCGCTCCGACCGGGGCGTCCGTGGTCACGCCGGCTCCCGCAGGCGCCGGGGCACTCCGGCGTCGACCGCGGTGCCGTGGTCGAGGCGGATCTTGGTGTCGACCAGCGCGACGCCGGCGGGGGTCGCCACCACCGGGTTCAGGTCGACCTCGACGATCTCGGGCACGTCGGTGGCCAGGCGGCCGAGCGCCACGATCACGTCGACCAGCGCCTGCTCGTCGACGGGGGAGCTGCCGCGGTAGCCGGCCAGCAACGGCCAGATCCGCAGCGAGCGCAGGGCGCGGGCGGCGTCCTGGGGCGAGACCGGCGCCAGCAGCATCGTGCGGTCGTTCCAGACCTCGGTCGCGGTGCCACCGGCCGCGACCATCACCAGCGGGCCGAGTCCCGGGTCGCGCACCACGCCGAGGGCCACCTCGGGACCGTGCACCATCGGCTGGACCAGGACCGGTACCTCGGGCCGTCCCAGCTCGGCCGCGAAGTGCTGCACCGAGACGCGGACGGCGTCCATCGAGGTCAGCCCGGCCCGGACCAGGCCGCGCTCGGTCTTGTGCACGACGTCGGGAGCGGCCACCTTCACGGCCACCGGCAGGCCGACCTCGGCGGCGGCGGCTGCTGCGGCCGCGGGCCCGGTGGCGACCACCCCGCACAGGCTCACGCCGTAGGGCGCCAGCAGCGCGGCGGCCGCCTCGGGGCCGAGCCAGCCCGGTCCGGTCTCCTGGAGGTACGACGCGACCCAGTGCCGGGCGGCGGCCAGCCGGTCCGGCTCGGTGAGCGGGGCGAAGGACCGCGGCGCGCTCAGCCAGTCGGCGTAGCGGACCGCATGTGCCAGCGAGCGGATGGCGGACTCCACCGACGGCAGGACCGTGATCCGGTCCAGAGGCCCGGTCGGGACCCCGCCCAGGAGCACCGCCACCACCGGCTTGCCCGGGTGGGCACGGCGGGCGTCGAGCAGGGCCTTCACGGTGACCTCGGCGTCGAGGGTGCGGGTCTGGACCAGCACCAGCAGGATCGCGTCGACCTCGGCGGAGTCGAGGAGCTCGCCGGCGATCCGGCCGATGCCGTCGCCGATGCCGCCGGCACCGCTGTCCACCGGGTTGGCCGTGCCGACGGTGCCGGTGACGTGCACCGCGATCCGTTCGCGCAGCCCGTCGGAGAGCACCGGGACGGAGAGGCCGTGCCGGGCCGCGCAGTCGGCGGCCAAGACACCGAGCCCGCCGGCGTTGCCCAGGATCGCCAGCCGGGGGCCGGCCGGGAGCGGTTGCTCGGCGAGCAGCAGGGCGGTCTCGGTCAGCTCCTCCGCGTCACGACAGCCGACCACGCCCGCCTGGGCGAACAGCGCGTCGACGCGGACCGAGGGGGTGGCTGCGGCCGCGGTGTGCGAGACGCCGGCGCGCTGCCCGCTGCTCGAGCGGCCGCCCATCACCGCGAGCAGGGGCCGGGTCTCGGCGAAGCGGCGGGCCAGCCGGGCGAACTTCGCCGGGTTGCCGAACGACTCCAGGTAGAGCGCGGCGGCCGTGACGTCGGGGTCGTCCAGCCACGCCGCCAGCAGGTCGTTGCTGGACACGTCGGCCTTGTTGCCCAGCGAGACGAAGTGGCGCACCCCGAGGCCGAGCCGGCAGGCCAGGTCGCTGACCACGATGCCGACCCCCCCGGACTGCGAGGCGATGGCCAGGCCGCCCGGAGGCGGGTTGGCACCGGCGAAGGTCGCGACCAGCCGCACGTCGGGCTGGTTGTCGAGCAGACCGAGACAGTTGGGCCCGACCACCCGGATGTCGCGGGCGCGGGCCGTGTGCGCGAGCTCGAGCTGGAGGGCCAGACCCTCGGCGCCCATCTCGGCGAAACCCGACGTGATCACGACCGCGGCGTGCGCGCCCGCGTCGGCCGCCTCCTCCACGCACGCGGTCACCTGCTCGGGGGGTACGGCGACCACGACGAGATCGATCGGACCGGGGGCTTCGGCGAACGACGCGTACGCAGCGACCCCTCGTACCGCCGCGGCCGTCGGGTGGATGACCACCAGCTCGCCGAGGAAGCCACCGTGGATGATCGACTCGATCAGCGCGCCGCCCACCCCGGTCCCGTCTCGTCGTACGCCGACGACCGCCACGCGGTGCGGGCGCAGCAGCGCGGTCAGGGAGGCGGCCTCGGAGATCGACTCGCGTGCGTCGGCGGCGCGGAGCGTGTCCTCGGAGACCAACGTGTCCATCTCGACGGTGACCACGCCGCGGTCGAGGTGCCGGGTCAGCTCGAAGCCGGTGTCGAGGAAGACCCGGATCATGGCGCCGTTCTCGGCCAGCACCTCGGCGGTGAACCGGCGTACGCCGGCGGTCCGGGCGAGCGCAGCGAGGTGCTCCAGCAGCAGGGTGCCGACGCCGCGGCCACGCATCTCGTCCGCCACGAGGAAGGACACCTCGGCCTCGGCCCGGTCCGGGTTGCGCTCGGCGGTCGCCAGGCCGACCAGCCGGCCGTGGTACCAGAGTGCGAGGGCGAAGACCTGGCCGACCTCGTGGTGGCCCAGCAGGTGCTCGACGTAGGCATGCCCGGCCTCGCGGCTGGCGCTGAAGAAGCGCAGCCGCAGGCTGTCGAGACCGACCTCGTCGTGCAGGGCCAGCAGCGCCTCCCGGTCCTCCGGGCGGAGCGTGCGGACCACGCCGACCGAGCCGTCGGCGAGCAGCACGTCGGCCGGCGCGAGAGTCGGTGCCTCAGCGACCGACCCGGCAGGCGGGGCGGCAGCGGTCGTGCGGATCCGCGCGGATGGGGTCGTGGGCATGGCGTGGGTGGCCTCCTCCTGGCCCCATGGTCCGTGGGTAGGCCACGATGGGGGAGGGCCGTTGTGCCCGGTCCGGCAGGGCCGTCGGCCCCTGTCGGACGACGGTGCGGGGGCGGTTGCCTTGCGGTGACGACCTTCGGACCACCACCGGAAGGGGAAACCGCCATGCTCGTCCGCGACGTGATGACCGCCGAGATCGTGAGCGTGACGCCGCAGACTCCGGTGAAGAAGGCGATCCAGCTGATGCACACCCACTCGATCACCGCGCTGCCGGTGCTCGACGAGCAGGGCGGTTTGCTGGGCGTGGTGAGCGAGGCCGACGTGATCGGGGGATCGATGATCCCCGACCGCCGCGCCCACGAGATCCCGGTCCGGGTGCAGCGCACCACTCTCCCGGCCACGGTGGCCGACGTGATGACGCCGGAGCCGGTCACCATCCGCAGCGACCAGGACCTCGCCGCTGCGGTGGACCTGCTCGTGGACACCCACTTCCGGAGCCTCCCGGTCGTCGACGACGGCCGGGTGGCCGGCATGCTCAGCCGCCGCGACCTGATCGCGGTGCTGGCCCGCGGCGACGAGCTGATCGCCTCCGAGGTGGCCGGCCTGCTGCGCGACGGCGACGTCACGTGCCGGGTCGAGGTGGTCGACGGAGTCGTCGAGCTGACGGGTCAGACCGACGAGCACGCGCGCGACATAGCCCGGGTGCTGGCCGCGAGCGTGCCCGGGGTCGTCGGTGTCGGTTTCGGCGACTGACCGCGTCCCGTCGCCGGTCGCGACCGGTCAGACGGTGCGTCGTACCGGCAGCGTCGCCAACGGGTCCCAGCCCTGGCCCAGCCGCCGGCCGGTGAGGTCCGACCAACGCATGCGGACGTAGAGCGTGCGCCCACCGGCCACCCAGGCGTGCGGGTTCCAGGTGGTGCGGATGTGGTCGAGCTCGGCGCTCTCGGTGACGGCCTCCGAGCGACCACGTGCCACCACGCTCCAGCCGCGCTGGTACTCGTAGTCGAAGTGGTCGACCTCCAGGGCCAGCACGGCCCCCCGGGCCTGGCTGCCGAGCAGGCTGTACGGCGTGGTCCGCAGCACGATGGAGTCGTCCACCACCGCGAAGTTGACGGGGATGATGTGCGGGCCGGTCGGTGTGCAGACGGCCACTCGCCCGACCAGTCCGGCACGCAGCAGCTCGGCGCACTCGGTGTCGGTCAGGTCGAACGACTCGTGCATCGAAACCTCCGGACCGCTGGGCGTGTGGGCATTGAGCCAATCCTGTGCCGTGGCCGTCGAGCCGATCAGGGCCGATGGTCCC
Source organism: Nocardioidaceae bacterium (assembly GCA_033854915.1). Lineage (GTDB taxonomy): Bacteria > Actinomycetota > Actinomycetes > Propionibacteriales > Nocardioidaceae > Nocardioides. The sequence continues at coordinate 1,009 of JAWWPM010000515.1, read as the reverse complement.
GAACCCCGGGGGTCGAACTGCACTGCTGTTCAGTCGACGCCGGAGGGAGGGTGGGAATGAGCCCTCCGGGTCGCCGTGGGGTGGGGATCCAGGAGGCACCTCATGACCACCAGCGCTGCATTCTCGGCCGGCACCATCGTCGTCGGAGTGGACGGTTCACCCTCGTCGCACGACGCCGTCGTCTGGGGAGCCCAGCAGGCGGCGTACGACCACCGGCAGCTGACCCTCCTGCACGCCTACCATCTCGAGAACGCCGCCTGGGTGGCCCAGGCCGGCCTCGACCAGAGCGTCATCCTGGAGAGCCTGCGGGACAGCGGGACGACCGTGCTGGGCCGGGCGAAGCTCGCCGCGACCGCGGTCGCGCCGGAGGTCGAGGTCGACGAGTACATCGTCCGCGCCGACCCCCGCGACGCCCTGGGCCTGGCGTCCAGGTCGGCCGCGATGGTGGTCGTCGGCTCGCGCGGTCACGGCCGGGTCGCGAGCATGCTGCTCGGCTCGGTCGGCGTCTCGCTGGTCCGGCACAGCGCCTGTCCCCTCGTCGTCCTCCGCCCGCACGTCGCCGAGACGCGGCACGGCATCCTCGTCGGGACCGACGGCACCTCCGACACCCTGCCGGCGCTGCAGCACGCCTACGGCCTGGCGGCGTCGCGGCACCTGGCCCTGAGCGTGCTGACCTTCGGTGCGGGGTTCCCGTGGTTCGGCGAGCGTGAGTCCGTCCCCGACGATGTGGCGATGCGTCAGCAGGTCGAACGCTGGCTGGCCGAGCTCGGCGCGAAGTACCCCGACGTCGGCGTGAGCGTGCGGTACGTGGTCGACCCCGAGGCCCGGGCCCTGGTGGAGACCGCAGGCCAGATGGATGCCGTGGTGGTGGGCAGCCACCACGAGGGGATGCTCGCCGCCGCCCTCGGCCGCGCGCTGGCCGTGGCCGTCGTCGAGCACGCGCCCACGACTGTCGTGGTCGTCCCGGCGGCGCCTGATGCATGAGAGCGAGTGAGGTAGGGACTTTCGA
>JAWWPM010000514.1:0-7917 GCA_033854915.1 Nocardioidaceae bacterium | reverse complement strand
GGAGCCTGGGGCGCACACGCCACCAGCAGCATCAGTGCGATGCCGTACAAGCAGACCGCGCGGGTGCAGTGAGCCCGACGCACCTTCTCCACTTCGTCGTCGTACCCGCGATCAAACCATGCAAACGCCCGTGCGGTGGCCTCGGCGGGTACAGGGACGGCGGCTCACCGCTGGGGGCGAGGCCTCCTTACCTTCGGATTCGCCCACCGCATCTGCGCAAAGTCTCGGGGTGGCTGCACTACCCGCCACGTGGGTTCCTGCGCGCGATTTGCCAGCTCGGTCAGATCCGCGAGCAGGTCGACGTCCTGGTCTGCCATGAGGAGTGACCCAGACGCCGCCCCGCCCTTGAAACCCGGCTGTGGCCCGATCGGGGCGCAGGGCGAATCACCTAGTGGGGTGTGACGCACCCCCCCAGAGGCCGGTAATTTGCTGGTGGATTGTCGGGACGTTGGTACAACCCCTGAAAGTGGGGCCGTCAATGTCGGAAGCGAACACATTCGTTGCGTGGCCCGAAGAGTTCGTCACGGTCGTGCTGACCGGTGAGGTCGACATCGCAGTCACCGATGAGGTCCTTGACGCCTGCGATCGTGCGACCAGCCTGGTGGACGTGCCACACCTGGTCATCGACCTCAGCGCGGTCACCTTCATGGACACGTCCGGCCTGGGCGCCCTCCTCGAAGCCCACAAGAAGGTCACGGCGCGAGGGGGCGACATCTCCCTTCTCGGTGTGACCCCACGCATCCTCACGCTGATGCAGATCACCCGCCTTGACCGAGTGTTCCCCGTTCTGTCCGAAGCTCCTGCCCTCCCTCCCGTGCAGGCCTGACCAGACACGGTGAGGCCACGAGAGGGCCACGTCCCCGGCCTACAGACCAACCCCTTCGCACCCGGGCCTTAGCGGGCAGCCGCGCGAACGATCCGGTCGCACATGATGCACCTCGAGGATTGCGGGCTCGCGGTGAACCGGAGGTCTCCGAACCGTTGCATCTCGCCCAGCCCGAAGCCGCAGACGGTCGTTGGGGAGGCATCGATGTAGGCGTGGTGCTTTCCCTCGGGGACCGGGCTGTGCGCCCCGCCCCGGACCAGCGGGAAGGACGCGACCCGGTAGTCGTTCACGCTGCGGCCCGTCACGTCGCCACCGGCGTTGGGGCGGGCGAAGCCACGCGATGGGCCTGGGGTGCACGTGGCACCGGCAATGTCAGTCCTGTCGAGGAGTCCGACTTCCACCGTACCGGGCGGGCGCCGGCTGGGGTGCCGGACCGCCGAAGCGACCGCCTATCGTGGCCGACATGAGCGACTCCTCCCCCGCCCCGCAGGTCCCCGACGACACCGCCGCGCTGGCCCACGGCGCCATGCCGCTGCTGGGTTTCGGGACCTGGCAGATCAAGGGTCACGAGGCCGCCGACGCGACCGCGGCCGCCCTCGACGCCGGGTACCGTCACCTCGACACCGCGACCGTCTACGGCAACGAGGGCGAGGTCGGCGCGGGGCTCGAGGGCAGCGCGGTCACGCGCGACGACGTGTTCGTGACCACGAAGTGCCCGCCCGACCGCGGCGACGACGCGATCGACACCCTGCGCAGAAGCCTCGACCTGCTCGGCACCGACCACGTCGACCTGTGGCTGATCCACTGGCCCGGGGACGGCTCGATGGTCGGCCTGTGGCAGTCATTCGTCGAGGCGCGCGAGCAGGGCCTGACCCGCGACATCGGCGTCAGCAACTTCGACGCAGCACTGATCGACGAGATCACCTCGGCCACCGGGGTGGCGCCGGCGGTGAACCAGATCGAGTGGAGCCCGCTGCTGTACGACGCGGCGGTCGTCGACGCGCACCGCGAGCGGGGCGTCGTACTCGAGGGCTACAGCGCACTGCGCGGCGGCACCCTCGACCACCCCGCGATCGTCGCGATCGCCGACCGGCTCGGACGGTCGCCGGCTCAGGTGATCATCCGCTGGCACCTCCAGCACGGCATCGTGGTGATCCCGAAGTCACGGCAGGCCGACCGGATCAGGAGCAACGCCGACGTCGCGGGCTTCGTGCTGACCGACGACGACGTGCAGGCGCTCGATGCTCTCGGAGCGAGCTGACGCCCACGTCGACCCCCGAAATGGGAGAGCGCCCCGTCCGGACTGGTCCGGGCGGGGCGCTCGTCGCACCGGGCTTGGGGGGGTGGCGCGACGTTCTACGGACACTAGATGGTGCAGACACACGTATGGATATGCATTGGGGTGCAGATGTCCGATCGGACATACGAAATGCACGGATGTGCCTAGTCCGGACTAGTCGGGGCGGGTCTTGCGGCGCAGCCCCCGCTCGGCGGGGCTACGTCCGGGACGCTTCGAGGGCGAAGCCGACCGCCCTGGAGGCCACGTCTGCCTGCGCGAGGCGTACCTCGACCTCCGCGCCCAGCGGCAGCGGACCCGGCCCGGTCACCCTGGCCTCGATCGCGGGCTCCTGGATGATCACGGTCCCCCGGTGGTCGTCGCGCTGGTCGAGGTCGACGACCACGCCGTCGAAGGTGTCTCCGACCCGGTGTCGGAGCACCCCGGCCTCCACCAGGTCGAGGACGGCCGACTCGTACTGGTGCGCCCGGCGGCCGGACTCCTTCATCGTCTCGGGTACGACGTGCAGCTTGTCCAGCACCCAGCCGGGCACCTCGGTGCCCGCGCACAGGGCTACGCAGATCTCACCGGCGTAGCGGTCGCCGAGCCGGCGCAGCGGCGCCGTGACGTGGGCGTACTCCGACGCCAGGGCGGCATGCACCGGATCTGCGGGCACCTCGCCGTCGAAGCCGATGTAGCCGCTGCCGCGCAGCAGGCGGGTGCAGGCGGTGACCATGGCGGCGTCGTTGGGACGGCTCGGGTCGAGGCTGCGGATGAAGTCGGGGTAGAGCTGCTCGGCCGGCCACTCGATGTGCAGGCCTCGGGCCACCCGGTGCAGACGCTGGACGTCGCGCGGGTCGGGCGGCGGGAGTGTACGAAGCAGGCCGACCCGGGCATAGACCATCATCGCCGCGGCCGCGAAGCCGGTCAGCAGCGAGATCTGCGCGTTCCAGTTCTCTGCCGGGGTCAGCGAGCGGAACGCCAGGTGCCACTGGTCCCCCTCGACGTCGACCTCCTGCTCGGGCAGGGGCAGGGAGATGCCCCCGCGGGCGGCCTCCCGCTCCAGCCGCAGCTCGCCGACGGCCTTCAGCGCCCTGAGTGACTCTGACGCCGTGCCGTCGTCGACGGCCTTCTGTACGGCGTGGTAGTCCAGCTGCGCGGTCGACCTCACCCGGGCGCGCTCGACCTTGACCTCGGTGCCCTCACCGGTCTCGTCGACGTGGATGGTCCAGAGCAGCGCCGGGCGCACCTGGTCGGGCAGGAGGGACGCCGCTCCCTCCGAGAGCACGCGCGGGTGCAACGGCACGGTGGAGTCCGCGCCGTACAACGTCTCGCCGCGCTCGTTGGCCGCCACGTCCACCGGGTCGCCGGCCTCGATGAAGGCGGCGAGGTCGGCGATCGCGTAGTACACGACGAAACCGTCGCCGTCGCGCTCGAGGTGCAACGCCTGGTCGAGGTCCATCGACCCCGGGGGGTCGATGGTGACGAACGGGATGTCGGTGCGGTCGAGCTCGGGCAGCCTCGGCTGGTCGGCGGCGCGGTGCGCGGCCTCCTCCACCTCGGGCGGGAAGTCGGCGGTCACCTTGAGCTCGGTCTGGATCTTCGCGATCCCGTCCCGCAGCGACTGCCCGCCCACCCCGTCTCCGGTATGGACCCGGACCACACGACTCGACGACATGGAGTCCACCCTAGTGTTTGCGCGTGCTGGTTCTCCTCCCCCCTAGCGAGGGGAAAGCCGCGCCGCGACGCGGTGCCCACCTGCGTCCCGAGACCTGGCCGGCCGGGCTCGCCGAGCCGCGCAGCCGGGTCGTCGAGGCGCTCGAGCGGCTCTGCGAGGGCGACCTCGGCGACGCGATGGCGACGCTCGGCGTCGGGCCGACCCAGGCCGACGACGTACGCCGTAACGCGCGGCTGCGGGAGCTGCCGACCGCACCGGCCGAGCGGATCTACACCGGCGTGCTGTACGACGCCCTCGGTCTGGCGACGCTCGACGCGACGGCACACCGCCGGGCGCTGGCCCGGCTGGCGATCGTCTCGTCGGTCTACGGTCTGGTGCGCCCGAGCGAGCGGATCGCGCCGTACCGGCTCGGCGGTGGCGTCACCCTGCCCGGGCTCGGCGGCGTGGCCGCGCACTGGCGGGAGGTGCTCGACCCCGTGGTCCGCGACCTGGCCGGGAGCGGGCTGGTCGTCGACCTCCGCTCCTCGACGTATGCCGCGTTCTGGCGCCCGGCGCCGGACTCTGCGAACCGCGTGGTCACCGTCCGGGTGCTGCACGAGGTGGGCGGCCGGCGGCAGATCGTCAGCCACTTCAACAAGGCCACCAAGGGCCGTCTGGTCCGCACGCTCCTCGAGGACGGGCGCGATGCCCGCACGCCGAGGGCGTTCGCCGCCCTGCTGGCCGACCTGGGCTGGCGGGTCGAGCTCGGGACGGCGACGAAGGCCGGCACCCCGCTCGACGTGGTGGTCAGCGAGCTCTGAGCGACCCGACATCTGGTCGAGGAACGGTCACCAGCGCTGCGGGTCGAGCATCTGCCCGGCCCCGGGCGGCTGGGCGTTGTAGAGACGCAATGAGCCGCGCACACCTTCGCCCTCGGTCTCCACGAACGAGACCACGCTGACCGACGCGGTCGACAGCTCCATCCGGAACAGCGACGTCAAGGGGGCGTCGACCGCGTGCGCCACCAGGGTCTTGATCGGGGTCACGTGGCTGACCACGGCGACCGTCTGGCCGGCGTACCGCTCCAGCACCCGCGCCAGCCCGGCCAGCACGCGGGCCTCCACCTCGTGGAAGGTCTCACCTCCACCGCCCGGTGCGACGTCCAGCGAGCCGAGCCAGGCCTGCAGCTGGTCGGGCTGCTGGTCGTGGACCTCGGTGAAGGTCATGCCGTCCCACGAGCCGAACTCCATCTCCGCGAAGCCCGGCTCCTCCACCAGGGGCAGGTCGAGCCGGGCGGCCAGGATCTGCGCGGACTCCACCGTGCGCCGGACCGGTGAGGCAACGACGGCTTCGATCGAGGCCCCGAGGGGGGCCAGCCAGTCCGCGACCTCACGTACCTGGTCGCGACCCTCGTCGCTGAGGCCGGGGTTGCTGCTCGCGAGCCCGCCGGAGAAGCGTTTCGCTGCTGTGTGCACCGTCGCTCCGTGCCGCACCAGCACCAGCGTGGTGACCGGGCCGCCCGGCGGGGACCAGCCCCGGAAGCTACCGCTGCTGCCGGTCTCGACCTGGCCGGTCGGGCTCTCGACCTCCTCGACGAGGGAGTCAGGATCGTCGGCCCCGTGCACCGTGACGCCCGACCGCAGACCGTCGAGCGCCTCGTTGGCGAGCCGGTCGGCGTGCTTGTTCAGCTCACGCGGCACCCAGGTGTACGTCGTTCCGAACGGCGCGAGGCGGTTGGCCTCCATCGCGAGCGGCCGCATGTCGGGGTGCTTGATCTTCCAGCGCCCGCTCATCTGCTCGACGACGAGCTTGGAGTCCATCCGGACCTCGATGTCCGCCCCGGGCGCGACCTCCTCGGCCATCCGGAGGCCGGCGATCAGGCCGCTGTACTCGGCAACGTTGTTGCTCGCCACCCCGATCGTCGTGCCCTCCTCGGCGAGCACCCGGCCGGTGTCGGCATCCTTGACGAGCGCGCCGTACGCCGCGGGTCCGGGGTTGCCGCGGGAGCCACCATCCGCCTCGATGATGACCCGCTTGACGGTCTCGGCCAACGCCCTAGAGCCCGCTCTCGGAGGAGCGGACCAGGATCCGGCTGCACTCCTCGCACCTGATCACCGTGTCGGACGGCGCCGACCGGATCTGGGCGAGCTCGGCGTTGTCGATGTCGAGGTTGCAGCCCTCGCAGCGTCGGGCGCGAAGGAGCGCGGCCCCGACGCCGCCCTTGGCGTCCCGTAGCCGGTCGTAGAGAGCCAGCAGGTCGGCGGGCAGGTCGGCCACCACCGGTCCGCGCTGCTGGGCCAGCTCGCCGAGCGACTGCTCGAGGTCGGCGGCCTTCTGGTCACGGGCGGCCGAGAGAGCGGCGAGCCGGGCGTCGGTCGCGGCCAGCTGGGCAGTGAGTGCGTCGAGGGTCTGCTGCGCCTCCTCGAGCCGCTCCATGACCTCGAGCTCGTCGTCCTCGAGGGAGATGATCCGTCGCTGCAGCGACTCCATCTCCTGCTGCATCCGCTGGAGGTCCTTGGGGTTGCTGATCAGGCCCTGGTCCATGCGCTGCTGGTCGCGCTCGCGCCGGGTCTTCACCTGCTCGACGTCGGCGTCGACCTTCTTCTGCTCGACGGTCAGGTCGTCCACCGCGATCCGGGCGTCGCGCGCCTGGTCGTCGAGGTCGCGCCGGGCAGCGGTCAGCTGGTCGATCTCGGCGAGCTCGGGCAGGGTCCGCAGCTGATGGCGCAGCAGGTCCGTGCGCGCGTCGAGCTCCTGGACGTCGAGCAGCTTCAGCTGCGCGAACGGGTCGGCCTTCACTCGGGCTCCTCATCGGGGTCGATCGTGGGGTGGTGGGCGGGGATCACCTGCGGGCCTGCCACACGTCGGTGCACAGGGTGCTCACCCGGAGCTCCACCGTATCGCCCAGCCCATGATTCAGCGCCTGACCGAGCCGCGCCGCCAGCTCGGGAAGCCAGGTCCACTCCGCGGCCCAGTGCGACACGTCGAGCAGCGCCGGTCCGCCCTTCTCCAGGAACTCGCTCGACAGGTGGTGCCGCAGGTCGCTGGTGACATAGACGTCGGCCCCGCTGGCCAGGGCCTGGGGCAGCAGCGAGTCGCCGGCTCCCCCGTTCACCGCGACGCGGCGCACCACGCGGTCAGGGTCGCCACCGAGGAGCACACCGCGGGGAGTCGCCGGCAACGCGGCCGCGACCACGTCGGCGAAGGCGCCGAGCGTGGTCTCGTCGACGTCCCCGATCCGGCCGGCTCCGGTGGCGGCCGTGCCGGGGTCGGCCAGCTCGACGACGTCGTAGGCCACCTCCTCATAGGGGTGCGCGGCCAGCAGGGCGCGCACCACCTCGGACCGGCGGGAGCGCTGCATGACCGCCTCGACCCGGGCCTCGGCGACGAGCTCGAGGTCGCCGACCCGGCCGATCACCGGATGCGCACCCTCGAGCGGTCGGAAGCGCCCCTCCCCGACCGAGGTCCACGAGCACGAGTCGTAGTCGCCGATCTGCCCCGCGCCTGCCTCGGCGATCGCGAGCCGGACCCGCTCGGCATGGGTGTCGGGGACGTAGACCACGATCTTGTCGAGCGCGGGTCCGCTCGAGGCCACCGGTCGCACGTTGCGCAGGCCAAGGGCTCGGGCGATCGCGTCGGAGACACCGGGGTTTCCGTGGTCGGCGTTGGTGTGGGCGGTGAGCAGACCGCAGCCGGTGCGGGTCAGCGCGGCCAGGGTGCGACCTTTGGGCGTGGCCTCGGCGACGCCGTGCACCCCGCGCAGGAACAGCGGGTGGTGGGTGAGCAGGAGGTCGGCGTCCCACTCGGCAGCCTCGCGCGCCACCGGGAGCACGGGGTCCACGGCCAGCAGCACCCGTCGTACGTCGGCATCGGGATCGCCCGCCGCCAGCCCGACGGCATCCCAGTCGGCGGCGGTCTCCGGTGGGTACCAGGCGTGCAGCAGCTCGACGACCTCGGCCAGACGGGGCATGCGCCGACACTAGCGGGGCAGGTCAGTTGACCTGACGGTCGCGCCCCTCCCAGTACGGCGCGCGCAGCTTGAACTTCTGCAGCTTGCCGGTCGCGGTGCGGGCGAGTGAATCGCGGAACACGACGCGTGTCGGGCACTTGTAGTGCGCGAGTCGGCCGCGGCAGTGATCGATGATGTCCTGCTCGCCG
>JAWWPM010000513.1:0-10511 GCA_033854915.1 Nocardioidaceae bacterium | reverse complement strand
ACACCGGAACCAATCTGCGGATTCCCGCGGACGGGCCGGTACGCGGTCAGTCGGTGCCGCCCATCGCGCCGGGCGTGGTCTTCTGCACCTGCATCAGGAACTCGATGTTGCTCTGGCTCTTCTTGAGCCGCTCCAGCAACAGCTCGAGCGCCTGCTGCCCGTCGAGCCCGGAGAGCACCCGGCGGAGCTTCCAGACGATGGCGAGCTCCTCCTTGCTCATCAGGAGCTCCTCGCGACGCGTGCCGCTCTGGACCGCGTCGATCGCCGGGAACAGGCGCTTGTCGGCGAAGTCGCGGCGGAGCCGGATCTCCATGTTGCCGGTGCCCTTGAACTCCTCGAAGATCACCTCGTCCATCTTGGAGCCGCTCTCGATGAGGGCGGTGGCCAGGATGGTCAGCGAGCCGCCGTTCTCGATGTTGCGGGCGGCTCCGAAGAAGCGCTTGGGCGGGTAGAGCGCCGCGGAGTCGACGCCGCCGGACAGGATCCGCCCGGACGCCGGCGCCGCGAGGTTGTAGGCCCGGCCCAGGCGGGTGATGCCGTCGAGCAGGACGACCACGTCGTGGCCGAGCTCGACGAGCCGCTTGGCGCGCTCGATGGCGAGCTCGGCGACCATCGTGTGATCGCTGGCCGGACGGTCGAACGTCGAGGAAATGACCTCACCCTTCGTCGAGCGCTCGAAGTCGGTGACCTCCTCGGGCCGCTCGTCGACCAGCACCACCATCAGGTGGCACTCGGGGTTGTTGGTGGTGATCGAGCTGGCGATCGACTGCATGATCATGGTCTTGCCGGCCTTGGACGGCGACACGATCAGCCCGCGCTGGCCCTTGCCGATCGGCGAGGCGATGTCGATGACCCGGCCGATCAGGTTGGTCGGCTCGGTCTCCAGGCGCAGCCGCTCGCTGGGATACAGCGGCGTGAGCTTGGCGAACTCCACCCGGTGGCGCGACGCCTCGGGGTCGGCGCCGTTCACCGAGTCGATGCGCACCATGGGGTTGAACTTCTCCTTGCGCTCGCCTTCGCGGGGCTGGCGCACCTGGCCGACGATCGCATCCCCGCGGCGCAGGCCGTACTTGCGCACCATCGACAGCGAGACGTAGACGTCGTCGGTGCCGGGCAGGTAGCCACTGGTCCGGACGAACGCGTAGTTGTCCAGGACGTCGAGGATCCCCGCCGCCGGGATCAGGACGTCGTCCTCGAGGATCGTGGTGTCCGGCTCGTTGCGCTGGCCCGCGGCGGCCGCCGGCTGGCGGGTGCTGGTGCGGTCGCGACCGCGGCGGCGCCGGCTACGACGGCTGCCGCCCTCGTCGTAGTCCTGGTCCTGCGCCTGGTTGCCCTGGGCCCGGTTCTGGTTCTGGTCGCGGCCCTGCTCGCGGCCCTGCTCGCGGTTCTGGTTCTGGTCGCGGTTCTGGTTCTGGTCGCGATTGCCCTGGCGACCCTGGTCCTTACCGCCGCCGCCGCCCTGGCCCTGCTGCTGCTGGCCCTGGCTGTTCTGGCTCTGGCGCTCCTGGCGCGCCTGCCGTTGACCCTGCTCAGGGGCGTCCTGGGCGGGCTTCTGCTCGTCGCGGCGCTCGCGCTGCGACGTACGCCGCTCCTGCTCGGCCGGACGCTCCTCGCGGGTCCGCGCCTGCTGGGCTGGCCGCTCCTGCTCGACCGGGCCTTCCTGCTCGACCGCCGGCTCTTTCGCTGCGGGTCGCTCGGCACGCGCCGTGCCACCCGAGCGGCCACCGGACTGGCCACCGGACTGGCCACCGGACTGGGCGGCCTTGATGGCCTCGACCAGCTGGGCCTTCTTCATGGAGCCCGCTCCGCTGATGCCGAGGCCGCCGGCCATCGACTTCAGGTCCGCGAGAAGGAGCGAGTTGAGCCCACCCGACCGCTTCTTGGCGCCGCCGTTCGACGACGACTCCGCGGGGGTGGATTCGATGGTTTCCGTCACGTGAGGTCCTTCCCACGTATCAGTGCCGCCCGGCTCAGATGCCGGCGGCCACTTGGACACTTCTTCCCTCTGAGCCACTCGGAGCAGAGCAGGCGGCGCTGGATGCACACGTCTGCACGGTGGAGAGGAAGGGGTGCGTCGGGCGGGGCAACTCCGGGATCGGGGTTGCGTCGCGATCCTGACGCGTCGCTCACGATACCACCGGGCTCGGGAGGCGGCGGCATTGCCGCCCCCGGCCGGGCTGTCGATTTCGGCACCGGCCAACCGTCATCGCTTCGACGCCACCTCCCCGGTGGCCCCGAACCCGGAGGTCAACATGAGCCATCCCATCGTGCACGCCGAGATCCGTTCGAGCGATCCCGACGCGACCCGCGCCTTCTTCGGCGACCTCTTCGGCTGGACCTACCCGACCGAGGGCGCGTTCCCCGGCTACACCTTCGTCGAGACCGGTGTACCCGGCGCCCTCTACACCGCGATCAGCCCGCTCCAGGGCGACAGCGACCTGGTGACGTTCTTCGTCGGCGTCGACGACATGGCCGAGGCCATCTCCCGCACGACGTCGCTCGGCGGCCGCGTCGTCCAGGAGCCGGTCACCGTGCCGGGGGTGGCATTCGCGCTGATCGCGGACCCTCAGGGGCACGTCGTCGGACTGGCCCAGCAGCTCTGAACGCGCCCGTACGACGCACCACCTGCCCGATTGGTGTTATTGCGGTGGCGGCCCGCCAGGAGTAGACCTGCCGGGGTAGGGCGCTCTCGGGGCCCGGCCGCGCTGTGCCTCGGCGCGTTGCCCAGGCGTCATCGACGTTCGGTTCGACTCAGGAGAAGCTTCATGGGAATCAGATTGCTGACGCGACCGGCGAGTGCACTTCTCGCGCTCGCCGTCGTCCTCGCGCCCACCGCTCTCGGTGCCACCGCCATGTCGGCGCACGCCGTAGCCCCTGCCACCAACTTCACCGTGAAGGTGGGCTCGCAGACCACCAGCATGTCGGTGCAGGGCCAGCGGTTCCTGCCCGGCGACGTCACCATCGACGCCGGTGACTCGGTCACCTGGCAGGCGAACTCCGCCGAGATCCACACGGTCACGTTCATCAACGGTGGGCAGCCCCAGGTGAACGTGCCTCCCTTCAACCCGACCGATGCCACACAGCTCACGCCGCAGGGCGGCAGCACCATGGCAGGCAGCGGCAACTTCAACTCCGGGCTGATGACCAGCAGTTCCAGCTTCCCGCCGATTCCGGTCCCCGTCGCGCACAGCTACACCCTCACCTTCCCGACCGCGGGGACCTACACCTACTACTGCCTGGTGCACGGCGCGATGATGCGCGGCGTCGTCCACGTGCAGCCGACCGGCACGGCGTACCCCTACTCCCAGGCCGACATCAACGCCGGCGCGGCGTTCGAGGCCGCTGCCATCAACGCCCACGGGCGTGACCTGATGGCCCGGGCCGCGGCCCTCAGCACCAATCACAAGGTCTTCACGGGTCAGGACGACGGCATCGCGATGACGATGCGGTTCTCGCTCAAGAAGATCGTGATCCACAAGGGCGACACGGTGCACTTCAAGAACACGATGTCGCAGGGCGCTCCGCACACTGTCACCTTCGGCACGGTGCCCTCAGGGGCGGCGCTCTTCGCACCGGCAGGCAACCCGAAGAACTTCAAGGGCGGCAACCTGCACTCCGGCATCATCGGCCCGGGCGGGACCTTCGCGGTCACCTTCAACAAGGTCGGGCGCTTCCACTACGTCTGCGGGCTGCACCAGGACATGGGCATGAAGGCGATGGTGGTGGTCAAGAAGTAGGCCGTCCCACCCCGGCCACGTCCGTCCGCCTCCGTCGGGGGGCGAAGGCGGAGGGCGTGGCGGGCTCGGGCCGGGCGACGACGGGCTCCGTCCGAGCGGCCGGACCCGGGCGAGGTCAGCCGACGCGGGCGGCCACACCGGTCGACGCCACGTCGAGCACGCGCGCGTCCCAGCCCGCCGGCGCGAAGACGAGCACATCGGCGGTCTCGGCGGCCGTGAGCACCAGCACCGTCGGGCCCGCGCCCGAGACCACCGCGGCGTGACCGGCGGCGCGCAGTGCCTCCACGAGGTCGAGCGAGTCCGGCATCGCGGGCCGGCGGTAGGACTGATGGAGCAGATCCTCGGTGGCGGTCAGCAGCAACGCCGGCTGACCGGCCAGCGCTGCCATCAGCAGGGCGGCGCGCCCGGCGTTGGCGGCCGCCTCCGCATGGGGTACGACGTCGGGCAGCAGGCCCCGCGAGACCTCGGTGGACAGGGCCGTCGGTGGCACCAGCACCACCGCCCGGATCGAGGAGGCGACCTCGGCCCGCGCGGCGAAGCAGCCGTCGCCCTCACCCCCCGACACCGTGAGCCCTCCGAAGCAGGCCGCCGCGACGTTGTCGGGATGACCCTCGAGCCGCGCCGCGAGGCGGAACGCCTCGAGGTCGGACATGCGCTCCGAGCCGCCGGTGACCAGCGCCCGGGCCAGGTGCACTCCCCCGACGATGGCCGCCGACGAGGAGCCGAGTCCCCGCGCGTGCGGGATCCGGTTGGTGCAGACCAGCTCCAGCCCGGGTGGTGCGTCACCGAGCCGGGCGAACGCCTCGCGCATGGCCCGCACGACCAGGTGTGACTCGTCGAGCGGGACCGCGTCGGCGCCCTCTCCCTCGACGGTGACCGTCAGCCCTCGCGCGACGACCGAGCCCCGCAGGGCGTCGCGGAGCTCCAGGGCCAGCCCGAGCGAGTCGAAACCGGGCCCGAGGTTCGCACTGGTCGCCGGCACGGTCACGACGGCCGGACCAGTGAGCCAGGTCATCGCAGACCGGCGGCTGCGGCCGCCTGGTCGACGTCGGCGTCGATCACCGCGTCCACGAGGTCTCCGGCCGACTCCAGCGCGGTGGCGGTGTCCTTGAGCCCGTGCCCGGTCACGGTGATCGCGACGGTGAGTCCGGCGTAGGACTCCCCTGCGGCCAGGTCGGCCAGCAGCCCGGCCACCCCGGCGGCCGAGGCGGGCTCCACGAACACGCCCTCGCGACGGGCCAGCTGAGACTGCGCGGCGAGGATCTGGGCGTCGCTCAGGGCCCGGAACCGGCCGTCGGACTCGCGCGCGGCTGCCTCCGCCTGCTTCCACGACGCGGGGTTGCCCACCCGGATCGCGGTCGCCTTGGTCTCCGGGTCGGGGAACGGCTCGCCGGTCACCAGCGGCGCGGCGCCCTCGGCCTGGAAGCCGCGCATCCGGGGCTTCCGCGTGCTCCGGCCCAGGGCGGCGTACTGCTCGTAGCCCAACCAGTACGCCGTGATGTTGCCGGCGTTGCCGACGGGCAGGAGGTGCACGTCGGGCGCGTCTCCCAGGAAGTCGACGATCTCGAAGGCCGCGGTCTTCTGCCCCTGGATCCGGACCGGGTTGACGGAGTTGACCAGGCAGACCGGGTAGCTCCACGACAGCTGACGGGCCAGCTCGAGGCAGTGGTCGAAGTTGCCCCGCACCATCACGATCAGCGCCCCGTGCACGATCGCCTGGGCCATCTTGCCGGCCGCGATCTTGCCCTCGGGCATCAGCACGATCGGGGTCAGGCCGGCCCGCGCGGCGTACGCCGACATCGACGCGGAGGTGTTGCCGGTCGACGCGCAGACCACCGCCTGGGCCCCCTCGTGACGGGCGACCGAGATGGCCGCGGTCATGCCGCGGTCCTTGAACGAGCCGGTCGGGTTGTCGCCCTCGACCTTGAGCCAGACGTCGCCGTCGGTGAGCTCCGAGAGCCAGCCGGAGTGCACCAGCGGGGTGCCGCCCTCGCGGAGGGTCACCGGCTCGAGGTCGTCGGGCAGGAGGTCGAGCAGCGGGCGGTACTCCGCGATCACACCACGCCACTGCCGGGTGCCTCCGTGCACCACCGCGGGGCCCACGTCGCCCAGGTCGCCCTCGTCGCTACGGTCCAGCGGGTTCATTCGGCAATCCCTTCGACGCGCATCACCGAGGTCACCTCGCGCACGCAGGCCAGCCCGCGCAACCGCTCGACAGTGCTCGAGAGCTGCTTGTCGGTCGCGTCGTGCGAGACCACGACGAGCTGGGCGTCCTCGCCCCGGCCCTCCTGGCGCAGGGTCTGGATAGAGACGTCCTCCTCGGCGAAGGCGGTGGCGATCTCGGCCAGGACCCCGGCGCGGTCGTCGACGTCGATGGCCACGTGGTAGCGGGTCCGGGTCTCGCCCATCGGGAGCACGACCCGGTCGGCGTACGCCGACTCCCCGGGACCGCGGGTGTCGCCCAGCCGGTTGCGTGCCACCGTGACCAGGTCGCCGAGCACGGCACTGGCCGTCGGCGCGCCGCCGGCGCCCGGGCCGTAGAACATCAGCTGGCCCGCCGCCTCGGACTCCACGAAGACCGCGTTGAAAGCTTCGCGCACGCTGGCCAGCGGGTGCGACCTCGGGATCATGGCCGGGTGGACCCGCACCGAGATGCCCTCGTCGCCACCGGCACCGGTGGCGATCTCGGCGATCGCGAGCAGCTTCACCACGCTCCCCATGTCGCGGGCCGACGCGATGTCGGCAGCGGTGACGTCGGTGATGCCCTCGCGGTGCACGTCGGCCGCGTTGACGCGCGAGTGGAAGGCCTGGCTGGCCAGGATCGCCGCCTTCGCCGCGGCGTCGAAGCCCTCGTCGTCGGCGGTCGGGTCGGCCTCGGCGTAGCCGAGCTCCTGCGCCTCCTCGAGAGCCTCGTGGATGCCCGCGCCGGTGGTGTCCATCTTGTCGAGGATGAAGTTCGTGGTGCCGTTGACGATGCCCAGCACCCTCGTCACGCGGTCGCCGGCCAAAGACTCACGCAAGGGGCGCAGGATCGGGATCGCGCCGGCCACCGCGGCCTCGTAGTAGAGGTCGCGGCCGGCCTTCTCTGCTGCCTCGAACAGCGTCGGCCCGTCGTCGGCGAGCAGCGCCTTGTTGGCGGTGACCACGCTGGCGCCGTTCTCCAGCGCCGAGAGGATCAGGGTCCGGGCCGGCTCGATCCCGCCGATCACCTCGACGACGAGGTCGACGTCGTCGCGGGCCACCAGCGCGGCCGCGTCGGTGGTGAGCAGCCCGTCGGGGACGGCGAACTCGCGCGGTGCGTCGATGCGGCGTACGGCGACTCCCACGAGGTGGATCGGTGCGCCGACCCGGGCCGTCAGGTCACCGGCCTGCTCCGTGAGCAGCCGCACTACCTGCGACCCCACGGAGCCGCAACCCAGCACGGCGACGTTCAACGACTTCATCCGGGGTCCCTGTGCGAAGCGGAGCGAAGCGAGCATTCGCATGGGGTGGTCTTCACGTAGGAACTCCCAGGTCGGTGGCCAGCAGGTCGTCCACAGTCTCGCGTCGGACGAGGGTGGTCGCGACGCCGTCCCGCACCGCGACCACCGGCGGGCGCAACGAGTGGTTGTAGTTGGAGGCCATCGAGCGGCAGTAGGCCCCGGTCGAGGGTACGGCGATCAGGTCGCCGGGGCGCACGTCGGCCGGCAGGAACTCGTCCTGCACGACGATGTCGCCCGCTTCGCAGTGCTTGCCCACCACCCGGGAGAGCGCCGACGGCGCGTTGGACGCGCGGGAGGCGATCGTGCAGGAGTATTCGGCGTCGTAGAGGGCGGTGCGGATGTTGTCGCTCATCCCGCCGTCGACGCTGACATAGGTGCGCACCGCGCCGCCGTCGAGCTCGACCCGCTTCACCGTGCCGACGGTGTAGACGGTGCACATCGCCGGGCCGACGATCGCGCGGCCGGGCTCGATCGACACCCGCGGCTCCGGGACGCCCAGCGCGCGGCACTCGTGCTCGACGATCTTGCTCATCTCGGTGGCCAGCTGCGCCGGGTCCGCTGGGTCGTCCTCGGTCGTGTAGGCGATCCCGAAGCCCCCGCCGAGGTCCATCTCCGGCAAGGTCACGCCGAGCTCTGAGCCGATCTGCGCATGCAGGGCCAGCACCCGGCGGGCAGCGACCTCGAAGCCGGAGGTGTCGAAGATCTGGCTGCCGATGTGGGAGTGCAGGCCGAGGAGCTCGAGCCCCGGGGCGGCGACCACACGTCGTACGGCCTCGAGGGCGTCACCGGCGGTGATGGAGAAGCCGAACTTCTGGTCCTCGTGCGCCGTCGCGATGTACTCGTGGGTGTGCGCCTCGACCCCGGCCGTCACCCGCACCATCACCGGCTGCGTGGAGTCGAGGGTTGCCGTCACCCGGGCCAACCGGTCGATCTCGTCGAAGGAGTCGACGATGACCCGCCCCACCCCCTCGACGACCGCGCGACGCAGCTCGGGTTCGGTCTTGTTGTTGCCGTGGTAGCCGATCCGGGTCGGCTCGAAGCCGGCGCGCAGGGCCACCGTCAGCTCGCCGTCGGAGCAGACGTCGAGGCTCAGCCCCTCCTCGGCGACCCAACGGGCCACGGCCGTGCAGAGGAACGCCTTGCCTGCGTAGTAGACGTCGTACCCGGCGAAGCCCTCGCGGAACGCGCGGGCCCGGGCGCGGAAGTCGTGCTCGTCGAGGACGTAGGCCGGGGTGTTCACGTTGGCGGCCAGGTCGGGCAGGGAGACCCCACCGACAACGAGCTCGCCGTCGACCTTGTGGGCGGTCATCGACCAGAGCCGCTCGACCAGGGCGTCGGGATCCGCCGGCGGACGCAGCCACGCGGGTCCGCGCAGCGCGCCGTCGGCGTGGGCCCAGCCGGCCTCGTGTGTGGGCACCTCGACCCCCTACATGCGCTCGGGCGCGGAGACGCCGAGCAGGGCCAGGCCGTTGGCGAACACGATCCGCGTCGCCTCGAGCAGCATCAGCCGGGCGCGGTGCAGGTCGGACGGCTCCTCGTCACCCATCGGCAGCACCCGGCAGCTGTCGTAGAACCGGTGGTACGACGCGGCGGTCTCCTCGAGATAGCGGGCCACCCGGTGCGGCTCCCGCAGGGTGGCCGCGGCCGACACGACACGCGGCAGCTCGGCCAGCGCCCGCAGGAGCTCGCCCTCCTTCTCGTGGGTGAGCAGCTCGGGGTGGGAGGCCGGCTCGAGGCCCAGGTCGGCGGCGTTGCGCAGGATCGAGGCGACCCGGGCGTGGGCGTACTGCACGTAGAAGACCGGGTTGTCGGACGCCTGCCGGGTCATCTCCGCAGCATCCAGCGTGAGCGGAGAGTCCGAGGGGTAGCGGGCGAGGGTGTAGCGCAGGGCATCGACGCCGATCATGTCCATCAGCTCCCGGAGCGTGACCAGGGTTCCGGCCCGCTTGGAGAGCTTGAGCTCCTCGCCGTCCTGCATGATCTTGACCATCTGGCCGATCATCACCTCGACGTTGGCGTCGGGGTCGTCGCCGGCGCAGGCAGCCATCGCGCGCAACCGCCCGACGTACCCGTGGTGGTCGGCGCCGAGCAGATAGAGGCACCGGTCGAAGCCCCGCGACCGCTTGTCGAGGTAGTACGCCGTGTCGCTGGCGAAGTAGGTCAGGTCGCCGTTGGACCGGATCAGCACCCGGTCCTTGTCGTCGCCGAAGTCGGTGGTCCGCATCCAGACCGCGCCGTCAGAGTCGAAGACGTGCCCCTGCCCGCGGAGCTTCTCGAGGTTGTCGACGACCGACGAGTCGTCGTGCAGCGACCGCTCGCTGAACCACACGTCGAAGTGGGTGCGGAACTCGTCGAGCTCGGCCTGCTGCGCAGCCAGCTGGATCCGGTAACCCTCCTCGCGGAACGCGACCAGCTGCTCGTCGTCGGGCAGGTCGAGGATCCCCGGCCGCGCGGCCAGCACCTCCTGGGCCAGGTCGGCGACGTACGCGCCGTGGTAGCCGTCCTCCGGCACCTCCGCGCCCAACGCGTGCGCGAGGATCGAGGCACCGAACTTGTCCATCTGGGTGCCGCGGTCGTTGATGTAGAACTCCCGGTCCACCACCGCGCCGGCCGCCTCGAAGACCCGTGCCAGGGCGTCGCCCACCGCTGCCCACCGGGTGTGCCCGAGGTGGAGCGGACCGGTCGGGTTCGCGGAGATGAACTCGACGTTGATCTTCTCGCCGTCGAGCGTCGTCGAGCTGCCGTACGCCGCTCCGGCGGCGACGATGTCGTCGGCGACCACTCCCTGGGCCGCGGCCGCGACGGTGATGTTGAGGAAGCCCGGACCGGCGATCTGGACCCCGGCGACACCCTCGGCCGCTTCGAGACGCTCGGCGACGAGCGCCGCGAAGTCGCGCGGCGGCTGCCCCGCCTGCTTGGCCAGCTGGAGGGCGACGTTGGTCGCGTAGTCGCCGTGCCCCTTCTGCCGCGGGCGCTCGACCCTCACCGTCGCCGGTACGCCGCCCGGCAGCGTGATCGCGCCCTCGCCGGCGAGCTCCGCCAGCGAGGCCACGATCAGGTCGGAGAGCTGCTCGGGGGTCACCGCGCAAGGGTATCGGCGCACCACCCCGCCTCCGGACCGACTTCCAGCACCCGGATCGGGTCGTGCCCGTTTTCACCGCCACGCTCGCCGCCGGTATGGTCGTCCCACCTGAGCCCCCGTAGCTCAGGGGATAGAGCACCGCCCTCCGGAGGCGGGAGCGAAGGTTCGAATCCTTCCGGGGGCGCCACTCAGCTCCCTCGCACCACCAGG
>JAWWPM010000512.1:0-6432 GCA_033854915.1 Nocardioidaceae bacterium | reverse complement strand
GCAGCGCAGCTCGCAGCGAGGCGAGGTGGACGTCGTCGACGGCCGGGCCCATGCCGAGCTGGACCTGGGTGGATCCGCCGTGGAACGACGCGACGCCCTGCTGCCAGAGCCAGCTCAGCAGGTTGGTGTTGTCGCTGTAGCCCAGGAACGGCTTGGGGTCACGGCGGACCAGGTCGGCATGGAGGTGGGGGATCACCGTGATCTGGTCGTCACCGCCGATGGTGGCGAGCACCGCCCGGATCTCCGGATCCGCGAACGCCGCGTTGAGGTCGGCGGCCCGGTCCACCGCGGAGGCGTCGAGCCGTCGGGTCGTGGGGTACTCCACCGGCACCAACCCGGTGACCTCCGTCAGTCTCCGCAGTGCCTGCTCGTGCACCTCCGGGGCGACCGCCGGGGCCGCGAACGACGGCGACAGCACCGCCACGCGGTCGCCGGGCACGGCCTTGGCGGGGCGGAGGAGGTCGGGGCTCATCGGCCCAGTCAACCGTGACCCATCGTTGCCGCGCGACCGGGTTGAGTGCCGGGCCGGTCGTCCGGGCGACCGCTGCCGCACTCGACCTGGGGTCAGCGGGCGGCGGCGCGGCGCAGGGCGTCGAGGGACCGGCGTACGTCGTCGTCGGTGGTGCTCCAGTTGCTCACCGAGATCCGCACGATGGCCCGGTCGTGCCAGCGCGAGCCGGACATCCAGGTGGTGCCGTCGGCCAGCAGCGCGGCCGCCACCGCGCGGGCCCGGTCGTCGTCGTCGTCGAAGGTCAGGCAGACCTGGGTGAAGACCACGTCGTTGAGCACCGCGACCCCGGGGATCTCGCGCGCTCCCGCGGCGAAGGCGGTCGCGTGGTCCGCGAGGCGCTCGATCAGTGCGATGACACCGTCGCGACCGAGGCTCCGCAGAGCCGCCCAGGTGGCGAAGCCGCGGCCGCGCTTGGACAGCTCCGGGACGCGTTCCTGCGGGTCGCCCGAGGCCTCGATGAGGTACTCGCCGTGCATCGCCATCGACGACGCCAGCGCATCGGCGTCGCGGACGATCGCGAGCCCGCAGTCGTAGGGCACGTTGAGGGTCTTGTGGGCGTCGGTGGCCCACGAGTCCGCGTCGGCCACGCCGCGCACGTCGTCGGCCCACCGCGGCGAGGCCGCCGCCCAGAGCCCGAACGCGCCGTCGACGTGCACCCACGCGTCGTGCTCCCGCGCGATCGCCACGCACTCGGCGAACGCGTCGAAGGCGCCGGAGTGGATGTTGCCGGCCTGGAGTACGACGATCGCCGGGCCGTCACCGGCCTCCAGCGCGTCTCGCAGCGCAGCCGGTGAGATCCGGCCCTGGGTGTCGACCGCCACGGCAGTCGGGTCGCCGAGCCCGAGGAAGCGCAGCGGGAGGTCGACCGAGGGGTGACGCTCCTGGCCGACGATCACCCGCACCCGGGGGGCACCGGCGAGACCCTGACGGAGATCGTGGCCCGCCCGCATCAGGACCGTGTCACGTGCGGTGGCCAGGCAGGTGAAGTTGGCCATCGTCGCGCCGGTCACGAAGCCCACCGCGGACTCCGGTGGGAGTCCGAGCAGGTCGAGGATCCAGCGGCCCGCGACCTCCTCCGCCGCAGCGGCTGCTGGGGTCAGGGAGCGCAGCCCGACGTTCTGGTCCCACGCGGAGGTGAGCCAGTCTGCCCCGAGCGCGGCCGGCAGGCTGCCGCCGATGACCATCCCGAAGAAGCGACCCGACGGGATCGCGACCAGACCCGGCTCACACGCCTCGGCCAGGACGTCGATCACTTCGGCGGCCGGCGTCGGCCCGTCCGGCAGGTCGCCGAGGCGTCGGACCATCTCGTCAGCGTCGACGCTGGGCGGCACCGGCCGTTCGTCCAGCGAGGCGAGCCAGGTCGTGGCATGGTGCAGGGCACGGTCGAGGGCGGAGTCGCGGGCATCCATGGGCACACTCTGCTCGTGCGGGTCCCGCGCGTCGACAACCGAACCGGTGACGGGACCGTCACAGACGGCACACGATGCCGCGAGGCGGAGGGGGCGCGATGCTGAGGTTCTCCTACGGTGCGGCGTCGCACGTCGGGCTGGTCCGCGAGACCAACGAGGACGCCGCGTTCGCCGGGCCCTACCTCCAGGTGGTGGCCGACGGCGTCGGCGGGGCCGCCGCGGGCGAGATCGCCTCGGCCACGACGACGTACGTCGTGAGCGCCCTGACCGCATCGCGACCGGACGAGGACCCGTCCGCCCTGCTGGTCGAGGCGGTCCGGCTGGCCCACGCCGAGCTGCGGCGGGGCATCGTCGACGACGCCACCCGGACGGGCATGGCGACCACCCTGATCGCGGCCCTGATCCGACGCGAGACGGTGACGCTCGTGCACGTCGGCGACTCCCGGGCCTACCTGATGCGCGACGGCTTCCTGAGCCGGCTGTCGACGGACCACACGTTCGTGCAGTCGCTGGTGGACGCGGGACGGCTGACCCCGGACGAGGCGGCCCGCCATCCCTACCGCAACGTCGTGCTGAAGTCGGTGAACGGCGACGAAGAGCCCGGACCGGTGATCATCGACCTCGACGCCCGCCTGGGCGACCGGCTCCTGCTGTGCAGCGACGGGCTCACCGACTTCGTGCCGGACGCGACCGTGGCGGACCTGCTCCGGGAGCCCGACCCCGACGATGCGGCGGCGGGGCTGGTCGAGGCGGCGCTCGCCACCGGCGCCCGGGACAACGTCACCTGCCTGGTTGCCGACCTGATCGACGGCCCCCGCGTGCGCGGCGACGGCCGCGTCCTCGGGGCGATGGCCGACCCTCGTCTGGTGATCGACCCAGCCGCGGTCCGGGTGGGCATGGATCGGCCCTGAGCCGGGCCGATCGGCGCGTTCGACAACCGTTCCCGCACCGGAGCCGTCACAGTGAGGTGATGAGTCCTCCGCGTCGCTCGCTGCTGCGCTCACCGTTGGCGGTGACGTTGGCGCTGCTGGTCGCCCTGGTGCTGGTGGCCGGCGTCCTCGGCCGCGGTGCCGGCAGCCCGGCGACGACACCCTCGGCGGCCGGTCCCCCCGGTCCGGCGAGCCTCGCGGCGTCCGGCGCATCCGGACGCGGCTCCGGCGACCACGCGCCGTACGTCGTGGTCGCGCGGCCTCCGATCGAGGTGCGACCCGAGCTCCCCGGCGGCGGCTACCAGGTCTTCGGCCACCACCGCTTCCTGGTGGCCTACTACGGCACCGCCCAGACCGCCACGATGGGCGTGCTCGGCACCACCGACCCCGACACGATGCACCAACGGCTGATGCGCGCCGCCCGACCCTTCCGCAAGGCCGGCGAGCAGATCCAGCCCGTCTACGAGCTGATCGTCACCGTGGCGGACGCCTCACCCGGGCCGGACGGCGACTACAGCCACGACATCCCCGCGTCGTACGTCCGGGAGTACCTCGCGGCCGCCCACCGGCACCATGCCCTGCTGCTGCTCGACCTGCAGACCGGTCGGGCCGACTTCCCCACGGTCGCGAAGCGCTGGGCCTGGGCGCTGAAGGACCCGTCGGTCGGGCTCGCCCTCGACCCCGAGTGGCGGATGAGGCCGCACCAGGTGCCTGCGCAGGTGATCGGCTCGGTGCGGGCCGCCGAGGTCAACCGGACGTCGGCCTGGCTGTCCCGGCTCACCCGGGCCAACAGCTTGCCGCAGAAGCTGTTCGTGCTCCACGAGTTCCGGCTCACCATGCTGCCCGACATCCAGCGCATCGTGCACCGGCCGGGGCTGGCCATGGTCCAGCACGCCGACGGGTTCGGCACCCGCAGCCAGAAGCTCGCGACCTACCACGCGATCGCGCGGCCGGCGCAGTTCCGCCAGGGCTTCAAGCTCTTCTACCAGGTGGACATCCACCGCTTCACGCCGCAGGACGTACGCCGGATCCAGCCGCGGGTGAGCTTCGTCAGCTACCAGTGACATCGGCCGAAGCGAGCTCGGAGGGCGACGGCCGCATCCGCCGGTCGTACTCGCGGAGCACCGCGAAGACCGCGAAGAACAGGGCGAGGATCCCGACGCAGATGCCGAGCACGTAGCCCCAGCCGTGGCGGTCGTGGTCGAGGAACGGGTAGGGGTACCACCCCGTCGCGGCGGCCTGGACCAGGATCGCCACGAGCCACCCGAGCGGCCAGACCGCGGCACGGAGGCAGACGCCCCAGTCGATGCGCGGGCGCGGCCCGAACACGAGCCAGCCGAGCACGGCCAGGATCGGCACGACCAGGTGGAGCATCCGGTCGGCGAGGTGGTCGGCTCCGTGCAGGTCCAGCAGCTTGCGGAGCAGGAACCAGTGCACGAGCCCGGTCACCGTGATCCCGCTGACCGCCGCCGTGCGTACGACGCGCCAGGCACGGCCGTCGCGGAGCGGGTCGCGCGCCAGCTGCGCCGCGGTGACCAGCACCAGGATGTTGCTCTGGATGGTGAAGTAGGCGACGTAGCGCAGCAGCCGGTCGACCAGCCCAGGCGGATGGGCGTCCACGAGGACGACCGATCCCTTGGCGACCTGCACCAGCTGGAGCACGAGAGCGACGAGGGCGACCACGGCGGTGAGCACGTGGCACGCACGGGCTCGGTTCACGCCCACACGGTAGTGGTAGGCACGGCTCGTGCGGCGGATCTGGGGGCGTGGGACAGACTGCTCCCATGACCCACCCGCTCGATGACGCCGACCCGCTCGCGTCGTACCGCGACCGGTTCCTCGGCGCCGAGACGCCCCTGGTGTACCTCGACGGCAACTCCCTCGGCCGCCCACTGAAGACCACCCCCGACCGGCTGCACGAGTTCGTCCGCGACGAGTGGGGCGGCCGGCTGATCCGTGGCTGGGACGAGCGCTGGTTCGACCTGCCGCTGCTGCTCGGCGACACCCTCGGCCGGGTGTGCCTCGGCGCCGCGGCCGGCCAGGTGGCGCTGGGTGACTCGACCACGGTGCTGCTCTACAAGCTGATGCGCTCGGCCCTGCGCGCCCGGCCGGGCCGAAGCGAGATCGTGGTCGACCGCGACAACTTCCCCACGGACCGCTACCTCGCGATGGGCATCGCCCAGGAGTGCGGGATGACGCTGCGCTGGGTCGACGTCGACACCGCCGCCGGCGTCTCGGCCGAGCAGATCGGCGAGGTCGTGGGGGAGCAGACCGCGATGGTGATGGTCAACCACGTGTCCTACCGCTCGTCCTGGCTGGCCGACGTCCCCGCGATCACCCGGATCGCCCACGACGCGGGTGCCCTCGTGCTCGTCGACATGTGCCACTCCGTCGGCGTGGTGCCGTCGGAGCTCGACGCGTGGGACGTCGACCTCGCGGTCGGCTGCACCTACAAGTACCTCAACGGCGGCCCCGGCTCGCCGGCCTTCGCCTACGTCGCCGCGCGCCACCTCGACACGTTCACCCACCCGATCCAGGGCTGGATGGGCAACACCGACCCGTTCCTGATGGGCCCCGACTACGTGCCCACGCAGGGGATCCGCCGCTTCATCTCCGGGACCCCCGCCATCCTCGGCATGCTTGCCATCGAGGACATGGTGGCCCTGATCGACGAGGCCGGGCTCGACCGGGTGCGGGCCAAGTCGGTAGCGATGACCACGCACGCCATCGAGGTCGCCGACGAGCTGCTCGCGTCGTACGGCGTGAGCGTGGCCACCACGCGGGAGACCGCGCGGCGCGGCAGCCACATCACGCTCCAGCATCCGCAGATGCAGCAGGTCACCGCGACGCTGTGGGAGCGCGACGTGATCCCCGACTACCGCGACCCCGGCGGCCTGCGGATCGGCCTGTCGCCGCTGTCCACGTCGTACGACGAGCTAGAGCGTGGGCTGCACGCGGTGCGCGAGGTCCTCGCGGGGCTGGACAACGCCACCACCGGGTGAGGCAAGGTGGGGGCATGACTCCCACCGACGAGCAGAAGCGGGTCCTCACCTTCGCCGAGGTCGAGGCGGCCGGCCTGGCCGACTGGCGGCAGCTGTTCGAGGCGCTGCGCACCCGGTTCCGGACCGGCGGCTTCAACCAGGGGCTCGAGCTGGTCACCCGGATCGCCGCGCTCGCCGACGCGGCAGACCACCACCCCGACGTCGACCTGCGCTACCCGCATGTCGACGTCGCGATCTGCAGCCACGACGTGTTCGGGGTGACCTCCCGGGACGTCGACCTGGCCCGAGCCATCAGTGCCGCGGCCGCTGAACTCGACATGGAGGCCGACCCGACCGCCAACGCCGTGGTCGAGATCGCCCTGGACACCTGGGATCACGCCGAGATCAAGCCGTTCTGGGCGGCGGTGCTCGGCATGACCGACCACCCCCACCACGACCAGGAGCTTCGCGACCTGCAGGGATCGCAGCCCACGCTGTGGTTCCAGCACACCGACCAGCACGACGAGCCACGGCAGCGATTCCACCTCGACATCAGGGTGCCGGCAGAAGTGGCCGACGAGCGGATCGCGGCCGCTCTCGCC
>JAWWPM010000511.1:0-3978 GCA_033854915.1 Nocardioidaceae bacterium | reverse complement strand
ATCACGTAGAGCGCCATCACCCGCCCGTGACCGAGCTTCCAGCGCCGGTCGGCCCAGAGCACGAAGCCGAAGGCGCCGAGGTCCCAGATCGACTCGTAGAGGAACGTCGGCTGGAAGGTGGCGTACTTCTCGTAGCCCGGCGGGCGGTTCGCGAGGTCGATCTTGAGGGCCCAGGGCTGGGTGGACGGCTTGCCGAACAGCTCCTGGTTGAACCAGTTGCCCCAGCGGCCCAGCGCCTGGGCCACGAGCAGGCCCGGTGCCATCGCGTCGATGACCGCCGGCACCCGGATGCCCTTGCGCCGGGCACCGATCCAGACGCCGACCCCGCCGAGCGCGATCGCACCCCAGATGCCCAGGCCGCCGCGCCACACGTAGAGGGCGTCGATCGGCTGGCGGCCGGCTCCGAAGTAGAGGTCGTGGTCGGTGATCACGTGGTAGATCCGACCGCCCACCACCCCGAACGGGACGGCCCACAGCGCCAGGTCGGAGACCTCGCCCTTCAGCCCGCCGCGCAGGACCCAGCGACGCTCACCGATCCAGATGGCGGCCAGGATGCCGGCGATGATGCACAGCGCGTAGCCACGCAGGGGCAGGGGTCCGAGGTACCAGACGCCGTGGGCGGGGCTGGGGATGAACAAGCTCGTCAACGGATGTCCTCAGGAGAGCAGCTGGTGGATGTCGTGCGCGAACTCGGGAGCGGTCGTGCCGAGCGTCCAGACCACCGGCACGGAGTGGGAGCCGTCCATGCCGAGGACCTGGGTGCCGTGGGTGATGTCGTATCCACCGCTGGGCAGCTTCTTCGCCTTCTCGACCGGTACGCCGACCTGCCGGGCGACCTTCAGGATCGTGGGCAGCGGGCCGGTCAGCCCGGTGAAGTGGGGATCGAACTTGTCGAGCCACGTGCGGATCACCGGGCCGGTGTCACGGGCGGGGTCGGTGGTGACGAACTCGACCTGGACGGCGGCCCGGTCCGCGTCGTCGAGCTGGAGCATCGCCGAGGCCAGGGTGGCCATGGTGGTCGGGCACTCGTCGGGGCAGTGGGTGTAGCCGAAGAAGATCAGGGTGAGCCGCTTGTCGCTGCCGATGAGGGACGCGGGCCGACCGCTGGTGTCGGTGAGCTTCGTGTCCGGCACGTGGTAGGGCTGGTGCAGGACGGCGCCGGCGAAGGTGCTCGCCGAGCTCTGGGCACAGCTCGCCAGCACCAGCGCCAGGAGCAGCACGACCACGAGGCGCAGCGGCCTAGGCACGGCGTACCCCGTCGGCGAGGTCCTCGGTGAGGGCCCGCAACGCGGCCAGCGCAGCGGCCCGGTCGTCGTGGTCGAGCAGGCAGCGCACGAAGGCGGAGCCGACGATCACCCCGTCGGCGTACGACGCCACCTCGGCCGCCTGGTCGCCGTTGCTGACCCCGATCCCGACCCCGATCGCGAGGTCGGTCGTCGCGCGGGTGCGCTCGACCAGCGGGCCGGCCAGGTCGCTGGTCGCGGTG
The DNA here is from genome assembly GCA_033854915.1 of Nocardioidaceae bacterium. Lineage (GTDB taxonomy): Bacteria > Actinomycetota > Actinomycetes > Propionibacteriales > Nocardioidaceae > Nocardioides. The sequence goes on along the minus strand of JAWWPM010000511.1, from coordinate 2,492 downwards.
CGGGCGCCGGTCACGCCCATCACCGCGGCGGCGTAGACGAAGCCCCGGCAGGCGGCCGTGGTCATCGCGATCCGCTCGTCGGTCGACGAGGGCGCGACCAGGAAGATCTTGTCGAGGTCGTGCTCGTCGGCGGCCGCGAGCCAGGCGCCCGCGCTGTCGGGCGTGAGGTCCGGGGTGATCAGCCCGGCACCCCCGGCCGACGCCAGGTCGGCGGCGAAACGGGCGACGCCGTACCGCTCGATCGGGTTCCAGTAGGTCATCACGACGGTCGGGATGCCGGTGGCGGCGACGGCCTCCACGGTGCGGAGCACGTCGCGGGTGCGGACGCCGCCCTCGAGCGCGCGCTGTGCGGCCGCCTGGATGGTCGGGCCGTCCATCACCGGGTCGCTGTAGGGCAGGCCGATCTCGATGACGTCGCAGCCGGCGTCGACCATGGTCAGGATCGCCTCGATGCCGCCGTCGACGTCGGGGAAGCCGGCCGGTAGGTAGCCCACCAGGGCCGTCCGGCCGTCGGCGCGGGCCTTCTCGAAGGCGATGGCCGTCGTCATCCGACCGGCTCCGCTTCGCCGCCCTCGGCCTCACCGAGGTGGAACCAGTCGCGCGCGGTCTCCATGTCCTTGTCGCCGCGGCCCGAGAGGTTGATCAGCATGATGTCGTCCGGGCCGTAGTCCTTCGCCACCCGCAGGGCACCCGCGATCGCGTGGGCCGACTCGATGGCGGGGATGATCCCCTCGGTCCGGCTGAGCAGGGCCATCGCCTCCATCGCCTCGGCGTCGGTCACCGGGGTGTACGACGCCCTGCCGGACGCCGCGAGCCAGGCGTGCTGGGGACCGACCCCGGGGTAGTCGAGACCGGCCGAGATCGAGTGCGACTCGATGGTCTGGCCGTCCTCGTCCTGGAGCACGTAGGTCTTCGCCCCGTGCAGAAGGCCCGCGTCGCCCGCGGTGATCGTGGCCGCGTGCCGACCGGTCTCGAACCCGTCGCCACCGGGCTCGAAGCCGTGGATCTCCACGTCGTCGTCGAGGAACGCGGTGAACAGCCCGATCGCGTTGGACCCGCCGCCGACGCAGGCCGCGATGCCGCGCGGCAGCACGCCGTACTGCTCGAGGCACTGCGCCCGCGCCTCGTCACCGATGGCCCGGGTGAAGTCGCGGACCATGCTGGGAAAGGGGTGCGGACCGGCGGCGGTCCCGAAGAGGTACGCCGTGTGGTCGACCGAGGCGACCCAGTCGCGCAGGGCCTCGTTGATCGCGTCCTTGAGGGTCGCGCTGCCGGAGTCGACCGGGATCACCGTGGTGCCGAGCAGCTGCATGCGGGCGACGTTGAGCGCCTGGAGCTTCACGTCGTCCGAGCCCATGTAGACGGTGCAGTCGAGCCCGAAGTAGGCCGCCGCGGTGGCGCTGGCAACACCGTGCTGGCCGGCCCCGGTCTCGGCGATCACACGGGTCTTGCCCATCCGACGGGTGAGCAGCGCCTGGCCGAGCACGTTGCGGATCTTGTGAGCGCCGGTGTGGTTGAGGTCCTCGCGCTTGAGCAGGATCCGGCAGCCGACCTGCTCCGAGAGCCGGCCGGCGTCGTAGAGCAGGCTCGGCAGCCCGGCGTACTCGCGGCAGATCGTGGCGAACTCCTCGACGAACGCCGGGTCGGCCATCGCGTCGTGCCAGGCTGCGGTGAGCTCGTCGAGCGCACGCACCAACGCCTCGGGCATGAAACGGCCGCCCCAGCCCTCGGCCCCGCCGAACCAACCCTGCTCGTCTGCCTCCCACGCCGTCATGGCGTCACTCCTGTCATCGCCCGAACCGCAGCCTCGGGGTCGCCGTCGCGGACCAGCGCCTCGCCGACCAGGACGACGTCGGCACCCTCGGTGACGTGTCGGCGTACGTCGTCCGGTCCGGTGATGCCGCTCTCGGCGACCGTGATCACCCCGGAGGGCAGCAGTGGCGCGAGCTTGGCGAAGGTCGCGGGATCGACGTCGAGGGTCTTCAGGTTGCGCGCGTTCACTCCGACGAGGCGGGCCTCGAGGGCCACCGCACGCTCGGTCTCGGGCTCGTCGTGCACCTCGACCAGTGCGGTCAGCCCCAGCTCGCGGGCATGGTCGTAGAGACGGGTCAGCACGTCACCCGGCAGCGCAGCGACGATCAGCAGCACCAGGTCGGCGCCGTGCGCGCGGGCCTCCAGCAGCTGGTAGGGCTCAATCACGAAGTCCTTGCGGAGCACCGGCGTCGCGACCGCGGCGCGGACCGCGTCGAGGTCGGCCAGACTGCCTGCGAAGCGGCGCTCCTCGGTGAGCACGCTGATCGCGGCGGCTCCCCCGCGCTCGTAGGACGCCGCGAGCGCCGCGGGGTCGGCGATGTCGGCGAGATCGCCCTTGCTGGGACTGCGCCGCTTGACCTCGGCGATCACCGACGACCCCGGACGCCGGAAGGCGGGCATCGGGTCCCGCGCCGGAGGCAGGTCGAGGAGCCGGGCGCGGAGCTCGGCCTCGGGGACCT
>JAWWPM010000510.1:0-15140 GCA_033854915.1 Nocardioidaceae bacterium | reverse complement strand
TCGGGCTGGCCGAGGGGCGCACCGCCCGGTCGGCGATCGGCTACCGCGAGGTGACGTCGTACCTCGAGGGGCGGACGACCCTCGACCAGGCGATCGAGGCGACCGCGGCCGCGACCCGACGCTTCTCGCGCCGGCAGGACGGCTGGTTCCGCAAGGATCCGCGCGTGGTGTGGGTGCCGTGGGACGCGCCGGACCGCGTCGAACGGGCGTTGGCGGCGGTCGCGCGCGCCGGGTGACCTCGACCCTGGTTCGACAGGCAGCGCATGCCGGGGCAGGGTGGAGGGCACGGGGGAGGAATCCGTTCTCGGGAGGAACCGTGACCCAGCTGACCCGTCGCGCGCTCGGCGCGACCGCCCTGCTCACCGCGAGCGTGCTCGCTGCCGCCTCGACGCCGGCCCTGGCCGGCTCCGGAGGAGGCATCCGGCAGACCGTCAAGGTGCCGACCAGCGTCGGGTACGGCGGCGCCGTCAGCACCGTGGACCCCGAAGCCTCCGCCGCGGCGCTGCGGGTGCTCAAGAACGGCGGCAACGCCACGGACGCGGCCGTGGCCGCAGCATCGGTCCTGGGTGTGACCGAGCCCTACAGCTCGGGCATCGGTGGTGGCGGCTACTTCGTCCACTACGACGCCGCGACCGGGCGGGTGCAGACCATCGACGGCCGCGAGACGGCCCCGGCGTCGATGCCGCACGACGCGTTCATCGACCCGGCGACCGGCCAGCCCTACAACTTCACCCCCGAGCTGGTCACCAGCGGCGTCTCCGTGGGGGTGCCCGGCTCGCTGGCCACCTGGCAGCGCGCGCTCGACCGCTGGGGCACCAGGTCGCTCGGGCAGTCGCTGCGACCCGGCATCGACGTGGCGCGTCGCGGCTTCGTGGTCGACCCGACGTTCCGCCAGCAGACCCTGGAGAACAAGGCCCGGTTCGAGGCCTTCCCGTCCACCCGCAAGCTGTTCCTGCCCGGCGGCGACGCGCCCGTGGTCGGGTCTGTCTTCCACAACCCCGACCTGGCGGCCACCTACCGGCTGATCGCGCGCCGTGGCCCGGATGCCTTCTACCGCGGCCCGATCGCCGACCAGATCGTGCAGACCGTGCAGCACCCACCGACGTCGCCGTCGACGACCCTGCCGGTGCCGCCGGGCTTCCTGCAGACCTCCGACCTCGCGGCGTACCGCATCATCGACCGGACGCCGACCCACGTCGGCTACCGGGGCTACGACGTCTACGGCATGGCCCCGTCGTCGTCGGGCGGCTCGACGGTGGGGGAGGCGCTCAACATCATGGAGCGCTACGACCTCTCCTCGATGTCGGCGGTCGACGCGTTGCACCACTACCTCGAGGCGAGCGCGCTGGCCTTCGCCGACCGGGGCGCCTACGTCGGGGACCCGGCGTACGTGAACGTGCCGCTCCAGGACCTGCTCTCCGACACCTACGCCTCCGAGCGGGCCTGCCAGATCGACCCGACGACGGCGATGACCAAGCCGGTCGCGCCGGGCGACGTGACGTCGTACGACGGGCAGTGCGACACGACGTCGACGACCCCGACGGTCAAGGCGCCGGACACCGAGAACCTCAACACCACCAACATGACCGTCGCCGACCGCTGGGGCAACATCGTCGAGTACACGCTGACCATCGAGCAGACCGGCGGATCCGGGATCGTGCTGCCCGGTCGCGGCTTCCTGCTCAACAACGAGCTCACCGACTTCTCGCCGGTGTGGAAGGCCAGTGATCCCAACCGGATCGAGGGCGGCAAGCGCCCGCGCTCGTCGATCTCGCCGACGATCGTGCTGCGCAACGGCACGCCGTACCTCGCGCTCGGCTCGCCCGGTGGCTCGACGATCATCACCACCGTGCTGCAGATGCTCTTCGACCGGATCGACCGGGGGATGACCATCGAGCAGGCGATCGCCGAGCCGCGCGGCTCGCAGCGCAACACCCCGAGCGTCACCGCCGAGCAGTCGTTCATCGACGAGTACGGCGCGGCGCTGGGAGGTTACGGGCACACGTTCACGCCGGCGGGCGCCCCGGGGACGACCGCGGCCGAGATCGGGGCGGCGACCGCGATCGAGTTCGGGGCGGGCGGCTTGCTGACCGCGGTCTCGGAGCCGACCCGGCGCGGTGGCGGCTCGGCGCTGGTGGTGCGGCCCTCGCCCTGATCCCTGCGGCTCCTGTCAGACTGGATGCGTGAGCTACCCGTTCCTCAAGGGCCACGGCACGGAGAACGACTTCGTGCTGCTGCCCGACCACGACGGATCGGTCCACGGCGACCTGTCCGCCGAGCGGGTGCGGGCACTGTGCGACCGCCGGGCCGGCATCGGTGGCGACGGCGTCCTGCGCGTCATCCGCACCTCGGTGGTCGAGCCGAGTCGACACGACTCCGTGCCCGAGTGGTTCATGGACTACCGCAACGCCGACGGATCGCTCGCGGAGATGTGCGGCAACGGCATCCGGGTCTTCGCCCTGCACCTGTACGACGAGGGGCTGGTGCCGGCGGACTCGCCGGTACCGATAGCGACCCGCGACGGCGTGAAGGTGGTGACCCGCGACAGCGACACCTTCACCGCCGACCTGGGGACGGCCCGGATCCTCGGCGAGACCAAGGTCTCGGTGGACGGCCGCACCTGGCCCGCCCTGCACGTCGACGTCGGCAACCCGCACGCGGTGGTGCTGGTCGACGACCTGGGTGAGGCGGGCAGGCTCTACGACGAGCCGGGCTATGACGAGGAGCTCTATCCCGAGGGCGTGAACATCGAGTTCGTGGTCCGCCGCGGGCCCGACCACATCGCGATGCGGGTCCACGAGCGTGGCTCGGGCGAGACCCGCTCCTGCGGCACCGGCGCGGTTGCTGCGGCGGTGGCTGCTGCCGGTGCGGAGACCGGCGACGGGCCCGGGCGCTGGCGGGTCGACGTACCCGGCGGCGAGCTGGAGGTCTCACGCGACGACGCCGGGCACGTGTTCCTCAGCGGGCCGGCGCTGATCGTTGCCCGAGGCACCACCGACCTCTGAGTCGAGTGCTGGAGCGGCGGTCCGGGCGACCGCTGCAGCACTCAACCTCACCGGGCTGGGGTCAGGCGAGCACCAGGCAGGTGGTGGTGCCGTGCGCGAGCAGCCTCCCGTCACGGTCCACGAGCCGACCCTCGGCGGTGACCTGCCGTCGTCCGGCGTGCACGACGGTCCCCGTCGCGGTGACCTCGCCCATGCCGGGCTGCATGCCGCGCACGTAGTGCAGGTTGAGCTGGGCGGTGGTGTACGACGAGCGGGCCGGCAGCGTGGTGTGCACCGCGCACCCCATGCACGAGTCGAGCAGCGTGGCCGCGATGCCGCCGTGCACCGAGCCGATCGGATTGAGCATCCGGTCATCCGGCTCGAGGGTGAAGACCGCCCGGCCCTCCCCGACCTCGACCAGGCTCATGCCGAGCAGGCTGGCGATGCCGGGGGGAGGGAGCGCTCCCTCGGCCACCAGGGTCATCACCTCGAGGCCGCTCAGGTCGGTCAGCGCGTTCACGGCTCGGGCACCACGGCGGGCTCGACCGCAGCGGCGATGGCGACCGCGGGAGCGAGCTCGCGCCCAGCCGCCCGGCGGGGCAGGTAGAGAGCGGCCAGCGAGGTGAGCACGCCGGAGAGCAGCAGCATCCACCACACCCGCTGGAAGTGGCCCAGCGCCTCGGCCGGGCCGTAGACCCCCAGCAGCGCCACGGTGAGGGCGACGCCGAACGTCGCGCCGAACTGCCGGATCGCCTGGTTGACCGCCGAACCCACGGAGCGTTCGTCCGGCGGCAGGTGCTGGGTCGCGGCGCTCATCAGCTGAGGCAGCACCATCGAGACCCCGAGGCCGCCGAGCAGCGACGACGGCAACATGTGGCCCGCCCAGTCCGGCGTCGTGGTCATCACACTCAGCTGCCACAGGCCGGTGCCGGCCCAGACCAGGCCACCGGGCACGAGCAGGGCGCGCTGGCCGTAGGTCGCAGCGAGCCGGCCCATCCGCGGCGCCAGGACGACCACGACCAGGGGTCCGGGGATCATCGCGAGACCGGCCCGGACGATGCCGTAGTGCCAGACCTGGGTGGTGAACTGGATCGAGGCGAAGAACATCGCGGTGAAGCCGACGGTGAAGACGGCGGTGGCGATGTTGGCCCACCGGAAGGACCGGTCGGCGAAGAGCGTGAGGTCGAGGGCGGGAGCGGCGACGCGGAGGGTACGACGTACGAAGGCGGTCAGCACGAGCAGCCCGAGCGCGATCGCACCGAGGGTCCGCGCGGAGAGCCAGTGCCACTGACTGCTCTGCACGATGCCGAGCGCGACCAGGGTCAGTGCGCCGGCCAGCAGCAGCACGCCCCACGGGTCGGGGAACGCCCGGCGGATCGTCTCACGCGACTCGGGGAGGTAGCGCCGGGTCAGGGCGAGGGCGAGGACCCCGACCGGGAGGTTGACCAGGAACACCGCGCGCCAGTCCCACTGCTGCACCAGCAACGCGCCGACGGTCGGGCCGGCCGCGGCGGAGAGCGCCGAGATCGAGCCGTAGATCGCGACCGCCACCGGCACCTTGGCCGGCGGGAACGCCGTGAGCACGATCCCCAGTGCCGACGGCACCAGCGCGGCAGCGCCCAGAGCCTGGACGACGCGGAAGGTGACGAGCAGCCCAGCGGTGGGGGCGAGGGCGCAGAGGGCCGAGCCCAGCGTGAAGGCGACCAGACCGACCACGAACACCCGCCGCCGACCGAAGCGGTCGGCCATCCGGCCAGCCGGCACCAGGGCGGCCGCGAGCGCGATCGTGTACGCCGACAGCGTCCACGACATGGTGGTGAACGAGACGGTGGGGAAGCTCGACCGGATGTCGTCGAAGGCCACGAAGAGCACCTGGGCGTCGAGGAACACCATGAAGGAGGCGAGACTGGCGACGGCGAGGGTGGCGCGCGGATCGATGGTGCGAGGCGCTGGAGTCATGGGGCGACGGTAAGAGTAAGAGTTTAAAAAATCAAGTGATTGATCTACTTTCGAAACTGACCTACGCTGGCGGAGTGTCGACCAAGACCTACGACCAGTACTGCGGGATCGCCGCCGCCCTCGACCGGGTGGGCGACCGGTGGACCCTGCTGGTGCTGCGCGAGCTCTCGTTCGGGGAGTGCCGCTTCACCGACCTCCGCTCCCGGTTGCCCGGCATCGCCACCAACCTGCTCTCCGAGCGGCTGAGGTCGCTGGAGGAGGACGGCCTGGTCGAGCAGCGCGAGCTCCCCGCACCTGCCGCGCGCACCGTGTACGCCCTCACTCCCGACGGCCGCCGGGTCACTCCGGTGCTGCGGGCGCTGTCCGGCTTCGGTCAGGCCTTCCTCCCCGACCCGGTCGAGGGTGCGGTGCGCCCCGAGATGGTGGTGCACGGTGCGCTCGCGCCGCGCCTGGACTCCCGGGCCTGGCCCGACGTCTCGCTCCGGCTGCGCTTCGAGCTCGGTGGTGGGGAGCAGTGGCTGGAGGTGAAGAACGGCGGTCTGGTGCGGCCGGACACCTCGACGCCTCCCGACCTGGTCGTCACCGGCAGCGCGGCCGCGCTGATGGAGCTGTGCCGCGGCTCGGCGCGGCTCGCTGAGCTCGAGGGGCGGCTGGACGTGACCGGCCCGCGGGCGGCACGTCGTACCTTCGCCAAGGCCTTCGACCTCGTGCTCTGAGCCCGGCGCCCCTGTCCTAGGCTCGCCGCCATGGACATCTCCGGATCATCCGCCGTCGTCACCGGGGCCGCGTCGGGCATCGGTGCCGCCGTTGCCCGCCAGCTGGCTGCGGCCGGCGCGACGGTCGTGGTCGCCGATGTGCAGGACGAGAAGGGCGCGGTGCTGGCCGAGGAGCTCGGCGGGGTGTTCGTGCACGTCGACGTCACCGACACCGCGCAGATCATCGCGGCGGTCGAGGTGGCCTCCGAGCGGGCGCCCCTGAGGGTGCTGGTCAACTCCGCCGGCATCGGGCCCGCGGCGCGCACCGTGGGCCGCGACGGCACGTTCGAGTCCGCGCACGACCTGGAGCTCTACAAGCGGGTGATCGCGATCAACCTGATCGGCACCTTCGACGCTGTCCGGATCGCGGGTACGGCGATGAGCAGGCTCGAGCCGCTGCCGTCCGGGGAGCGCGGGGCGATCGTCAACATGGCCAGCGTGGCGGCGTTCGACGGCCAGATCGGCCAGGCGGCGTACTCCTCCTCCAAGGGCGGCATCGTCGGCATGACCCTGCCGGTGGCCCGCGACCTGGCCGCGATCGGTGTCCGCGTGAACACCGTCGCGCCCGGCCTGATCGACACCCCGATCTACGGCGAGGGCGAGAAGGCGGAGGAGTTCAAGGCGCGGCTGGGGGAGTCGGTGCTGTTCCCCAAGCGCCTCGGCTCGCCCGACGAGCTCGCGTCGATGGTGCTGGAGTGCCTCACCAACTCCTACATGAACGGTGCCGTCGTCCGCGTCGACGGCGGCATCCGGATGCCCCCGAAGTAGGCGGCGCCGGCTCCTCGTCGGACCCGCCGGTTCACCGGCGGTTCCTGCACTTCTCGGCCGTTGCAACGCCCGAGAAGCGTGAAGAGTGCCGCAGAAGTGGTGCTCGTGAGGTGACCCGGATCGCCGGCCCTCGGGTCGCATCGCCTCACCCCCTCACTGATGGAACGCGCGCGGGGCTGCCCGGGGTTGAAGTCAGGCGCGCACGCGGGCGCTGGTCGGGTCGTACATCGGTCGCAGCGAGACCTCCGCGGCGTAGCGGTCGCCGGCGATGTCGACCTCCCACTGGCCGGCACCGAGCCAGTCACTGGTGATCGTCTCGTCGGCAGTCACGAAGGCCAGGCCGACCGCGGCGCCGAGCGTCCAGCCGTACGACGCGGCGCGGACGTAGCCGACGACCTCACCGTCGCGGAGCACCGGCTCCGCGTGGTAGAGCAGCGGCTCGGGATCGGTCAGGCGGATCTGCACCAGCCGTTGGGTCGAGGGGAACGTCGCCTTCCGCTCCAGCAGTGCCTCCTTCCCGCGGAAGTCGGTGTCCCACGCGACCGCGAAGCCCAGGCCGACGTCGAGCGGGCAGTCGGTGTTGTCGATGTCGTGGCCGTAGTCGCGGTAGGCCTTCTCCAGCCGCAGGCTGGCGAGTGCCTTGAGCCCGACCGGCTTCACCCGCTCGTCGGCAGCCAGTGCGTCGTACAGCTCGAGGGCGCGGTCATTGTCGACGTACAGCTCGTAACCCAGCTCGCCGAGGTAGGTGATCCGGGCGACGATCACCGGGATGCCGGCGACCTCGATCTCGCGTACGCCGCGGAACGGCCAGGCCTCGGTCGAGAGGTCGGCGTCGGTGAGGGTCGCGAGAACGTCGCGTGAGAGCGGGCCCTGGAGGTTGAGCTGGCCGATGTCGGCGGTCACGTCGCGCACCCTCACGTCGCGGCCACGTGCCGCGCGGTCGAGCAGGGCACGCACGTGACCGTGTCCGGTGTCGGAGGCGATCACGAACATCCGCTCGTCGGTGATCTTCCCGACGGTCAGGTCGGCCTCGATGCGCCCGTCGTCGTTGAGCCACTGGGTGTAGGTGATCCAGCCCGGCTCGCCGTTCACGTTGCCGGCCGACAGGTGGTCCAGCATCGGGCCCGCGTCCTTGCCGAGCACGGCGAACTTCGCCATGAACGACATGTCCATCAGCCCGACGCCCTCCCGGACGGTGCGGTGCTCGGCCTCCCACTGCTCGAACCACGGCGCCCGGCCCCAGGTCGGCTCGGCCACCGGCTCGACCCCGTGACCGGCGAACCAGTCGGCGCCCTCCCAGCCGGACACCTCCCGCAGCAGCCCGCCGTGGTCGACCAGGCGCTGGTGGACCGGGGAGAGCAGCCGGTCGCGGGCGGTGCGCAGCTGCTTGCCCGGCGTGTGCGCGGCGTACACCGTGCCGAGGATCTCGGTGGTGCGGTCGCGACGGTACGACGGCTCGAGCTGGTCGGCGCGGAAACGGGCGACGTCCCACGCGGTCACGTCGACGTCGGGGAGCCCGGAGATGATCCAGTGCGCCAGCACCCGGCCGAGCCCGCCGGCCGAGAGGATGCCGACGGAGTTCATGCCCGCGGCCACGAAGTAGTTGCGCAGGTTCGGCGCCTCGCCGACGGCGGGCATCAGGTCGGGGGTGAACGACTCAGGGCCGCAGAAGAAGGTGCGCACCCCGGCGTCGAGCGTCACCGGCACCCGCGCCATCGCGGTCTCCAGGAACGGCGACATCCGGTCCCAGTCGGGCTTCAGTGTGGTGAAGGACGCGGTGGCGGGGATCCCGTCGACGGCCCAGGCCGCGGCGCGCGGCTCGAACAGGCCGACCATCATCCCGCCGCCCTCCTCGCGGTAGTAGCCGTGCGCAGCGGGGTCCTCGAAGATCGGCGCGTTCGGGTCGAGCCCGTCGATGGTGTCGGTGATCAGGTAGTAGTGCTCGGCCGCCTGGTTGGGCACCACGACGCCGCTCTTCTCGGCGAGCTCACGGGCCCACATGCCGGTGCAGTTCACGACGTACTCGGCCTCGATCACGTCACCGCTCTCGACGCGGACGCCGGTCACTGCGCTGTCGTCGGTCAGCACGTCCTGGACCCGGACGCCCTCGATGATCCGGACGCCGAGGTCCTTGGCGCCGCGGGCCAGCGAGTTGGTGAGGTCGACCGGGTTCACCCGACCGTCGCCGGGCACGTAGAAGCCCGAGAGCAGGTCGTCGGTCTTGGCCCATGGGAAGAGGTCGGACATCTCCTGTGGGCCGATCTCCTCCACTTCGAGCCCGAAGTGGCGCTGGAAGGCGGCCACGCGGCGGTACTCGTGCTGCCGGTCGGCGTCGGCCGCGGCCTCGATCAGCCCGACCGGCTTGAAGCCGGTGGCGACCCCGGTCTCGGCCTCGAGCCGGGCGTAGAGGTCGCGGGAGTAGAGCCGGATGCCGGTGCTGGTCTCCGACGTGGAGCCGAAGCACGTCATCAACCCGGCGGCGTGCCACGTCGTACCACTGGTCAGGCGGTCGCGCTCCAGCACGACGACGTCGGTCCAGCCCTCGTGGGCGAGGTGGTAGGCGACCGAGCACCCGATCACGCCGCCGCCGATGATCACGACCCGGGCGCGGCCGGGGAGCACGGGTTGACTCACCGGCACACGGTAGCGGCCGGGGATCGAGCTGGCTCGGGGGACCTCGACGGGAAAACGCGGAACAATTCGACCTTCCGCAGGGGGTCGAGATGAATTGTTCCGCGTTTTCCGCCACGGCGCCTCCGGGCCCCGGCGTACGCCGTGGGCTTAAGGGTGTGCGCTGCCACCCGGGGCGACCTACGCTGGACGGCATATGACGAACGCACACGATCACTTCAGTCTCGACTCCGAGCTCGACCAGACGACCGGCTGGGAAGAGGACTCCCTCCTCGACCCGGCCAAGCCGGCCGACACCGACGAGCTCGACGACGAGGCGACCGACGACGGTGACGAGTGGGAGTCGGGGTACGCCGAGGAAGGCTACGACGACGGTTTCGACGACCGGGACCCCGAGCTCACCAGCGGCGAGCAGGACCTCGCCGAGCGCTATGCCCTGCGTCGGGTGCAGGGGCTGTCGACCGAGCTCGAGGACATCTCCGAGGTCGAGTACCGCCAGCTCCGCCTGGAGAAGGTGATCCTGGTCGGTGTCTGGACCGACGGCACGGTTGAGACCGCCGAGAACTCCATGGCCGAGCTCGCCGCGCTGGCCGAGACCGCCGGCTCCGAGGTGCTCGACGCGATCTACCAGCGCCGCAACAAGCCCGACCCGGCGACCTTCATCGGCCGCGGCAAGGTGGACGGTCTCCGCGAGATCGTCCGGGCCAGCGGCGCCGACACGGTGATCATGGACGGCGACCTCGCGCCGAGCCAGCTGCGCAACCTCGAGGACAAGGTCAAGGTCAAGGTCGTCGACCGGACCGCGCTGATCCTCGACATCTTCGCCCAGCACGCCAAGAGCGCCGAGGGTCAGGCGCAGGTCGAGCTGGCGCAGCTCAGCTATCAGAAGCAGCGTCTGCGCGGCTGGGGCGGCAACCTGTCGCGTCAGGCCGGTGGGCGGGCGGCCGGCGGCGAGGGCATCGGCGGCCGCGGCCCCGGTGAGACCAAGCTCGAGACCGACCGCCGCCGGATCAACACCAAGATCGCCAAGCTGCGCCGCGAGCTGACCCACATGAAGGGCACCCGCGACACCAAGCGCCAGGAGCGCCGTCGCCACCACATCCCGAGCGTCGCGATCACCGGCTACACCAACGCCGGCAAGTCCAGCCTGCTCAACCGGCTCACCGGCGCCGGGGTGCTGGTCGAGGACGCGCTGTTCGCGACCCTCGACCCGACCACGCGTCGTACGGCGACCAGCGACGGCCGGGTGTACACGATGAGCGACACCGTCGGCTTCGTCCGGCACCTGCCCCATCAGCTGGTCGAGGCGTTCCGCTCGACCCTGGAGGAGGTCGCCGACTCCGACCTGATCCTGCACGTCGTGGACGGCTCACACCCCGACCCCGAGGGTCAGATCGCGGCGGTGCGCGAGGTGTTCGCCGAGATCGGCGCCGACAAGGTGCCCGAGATCATCGTGATCAACAAGGCCGACGCGGCCGACCCCATGGTGCTGGCCAGGCTGCGTCAGCGCGAGCCGCACTCCGTCGTGGTCAGCGCCCGCACCGGCGAGGGCATCGAGGACGCGCTGTCCGTGCTCGAGGGCGACCTGCCGCGGCCGGGCGTGGAGTTCAGCGCGCTGCTGCCCTACGCGCGCGGCGACCTGCTCGACCGGCTGCACCAACACGGCGAGATCGAGTCTCTCGAGCACACCGGCGACGGCACTGTGGTGCGCGGCCGCGCCCACGCCGACCTGGCCGGCGAGCTGGCGGCCTACCGCGTCTGAACAGACGACCGCCCGGCCACGGGGGACGTGCCGGACGGTCGTCTGATCGGGTGAACTTCAGCCGGGTCGGCGCTGTACGGCGGGAGCTTGTGCCGGGTCAGCGCCCTACGGCGTGCACTTCTGCCGGGTCAGCGCACCACGTAGTGCACGACGAGGCCGTCGCCGGAGGTGTCGGGCACGTCGTCGTCGCCCTGGCAGTTGTCCTCGGTGTCGTCGTCGGCGTCGTCGATGCCGTCGCCGTCGGTGTCCTCGGCGCCGTCCTCGGTGCCGTCGTCGTCGGTGTCGGCGTCGGTCGGGTCGGTGGCGGTGCAGCCGTCGTGCACCTCGTCGCCGTCCTCGACCCCGTCGTCATCGGAGTCGTCGCTGTGGGGGGCCGTCGAGTGCCGGAACTCGCCGAGGTTGCGCAGACCGTCCTGGTCGGGGTCGCCCGACGCGTTGGCGCGGTTCGGGTTCAGGTGGTGAGCGACCTCCCAGTGGTTGGGCATGCCGTCGTGGTCGGAGTCGCGAGAGCCCGACGCGTGGACCGCCGAGGGCGAGACCAGCGTGAGCAGGGCGCCGGCCGCGAGCGTCGCGAGGACGGCGCTCCCGCGGCGGGCGGTGAGGGTGAGGTCCATGGAGAACTCCTGGGGGGTGGACCGTGCCGGGTGCACGATGTGCCGACCCTAGAAGCCGCCGCGGCTCCTCCGCTTCGGTTCGACGGGCAGCCCGACCTGCCCATTGGTGCTAGTACCCCCTCACGCCTCCACGATCCGCAGCGCCAGTCGGGGGCACATCCGGACCGCCTCTCTGGCCAGCCCGAGCAGCTCCGGCGTGACCTCGCCGCCGACGACGGGGTAGCCCCACTCGTCGAGGTCGACCACCTCGGGGAGCAGCTCGTGGCAGACCCCGCGGGCATGGCAGGCCGGCCAGTCGACCCGCAACGACCGGATCACGAGGCCACGCTCCGGAGCCGGCGTACGACGGTCGTCGGGCGCGCCCACGAGCAGTGGCCGGCGCCGTGCCGGTCGACCTCGTCGGGGTACGCCGTGAGCAGTGACCGCACCAGCCGCACGGTGCCGTCGGGGTGGGCGCAGGCGCCGCGACGCTCGACCAGCCCGGCCAGCTGCTCGACCCGGGCGGTGCCGGTGCCGTCGTCGATCGCGGAGACCGCCTCGGCCAGCGCGGGCAGCCCGTTCAGGCACGGCCCGCAGCGGCGGGCGCTCTGGCCGGCCAGGTAGGCGACGATCCGCTGGGTCCAGGCCACCGGGCAGTCGTCGACCGCCAGCACCAGCCCGGCGCCGAGCGCACAGCCGGCCTCCCGGAGACCGGGCACCGAGACCCGCAGCCGCTGAGCCGACCGCGCCGTGGTCCAGGTGCCGTGGAAGCCACCGAGCAGCACCGCCGCGTCGTCCCTGGCGGGGAGCAGCGACCGCAGCGAGGCGCCGTACTCCACCTCGCGGACGGCCACCCGCGTCCCGGGCAGCCGCAGGGTGAGCAACGTGGTCCCGGGCTCGTCGTCGGTGCCGAGCCCTGTGGGTGGGCCGGTGTGCAGCAGTCGCCCGACGTGGGCCCAGGTCTCGGCGTTGGAGAGCAGGGTCGGCCGCGACCGGTGGCCGGCGACCGCCTCGGGGGTCCAGGCGGTCACCGGCAGGGTGGGCCGGCCGGCCATGAGCTCCAGCACCGCCCGCGCCTGGGCGGCGACGAAGCGTGGTGTCGCCACGTGCCGGACCAGCCTCATCCGCCGGTCGTGCCGCTCGGCGATCGCGGCGTCCATCGCGGCGGCGGTGAGCGGCCGGTCTCCGGGGAGTACGACGTGCACCGCGTGGGCGCCGAGGGCTCGCGCCGTGGCCACCGCTCCGTCCAGCACCAGGTGGGGTCGGGTGCGGGCCAGGGCGCTGTCCTTGCTGCTGGCCGGCTCACCCTCGCTGAGGTTGACCACGACCACCGGTCGGCGCGAGCCGTCGGCGGCGGCCCGGAGCTTGATCGCGAACGGGAAGGCCGCCCCGCCGCGACCGCGCAGGCCGGTCCCGTCCACGGCCGCGGTCAGCTCGTCGAGCGAGGCGCGCGGCACGTCGCCGTACTGCTGTCGATGGGCCCCGAGCGACGGACCGCCGTCGAGACCGGAGAAGAGGGCGGGACCCTCGTGGACGTCGGGGTCCTCGCAGACCGCGATCGGTGAGCTGCTCATCGCGTGGCCTCCCCGAGGGCCAGGCGGGCGGTGGCGCCGACCAGCCGGACCAGCGCGACGCCGACGACGAGCGCCACGGCGGCGTAGACCGCGCTGCGCTCCCAGCCGGGGTGCCGCAGGTCGGTGCCGATGCCGAGGCCGTGCGCGACCGCGACGCCCCAGGCGCCGTACGCCGTGAGGTGCACGATCCGCCAGGTGCGGTGCCGCATCCGGGCCCGCACCAGCGAGGTGACCGCGACCAGCACGATCAGGTCGAAGGAGAGGGTGCCGAGTCCGAGCCAGAGCGGCAGGTAGGTCGAGCCCGCCCAGGGCACGAGGGCCTGCCACCAGCGGATGTCGACGTAGCTGTCCACCACGGCGGTGGTGATGTGCAGCCCGAGCAGGACCACCGACCACAGCGCGAGGTTGCGGTGCAGCGCCTGCCCCACGAACCGCGGCAGCAGCCGCCGCCCCTGCCCGGTCGACAGCACGCCGAGCACGGTGGTGATCGTGAGCAGTGCCAGCACGACCAGGCCGGTGCTGCGGTTGAGGTACCAGAGGGTGGGGCCGTGCAGGAAGCTGTTCACGCCGCGGCCTCCTCGTCGGCGGGCCAGCCCCCGGTACGCCGTACCGAGCCGTCGGCGGCCACCAGCCGGGCGGTCACGTGGTGCTCCTCGAGCCAGGCGGGGGCCTGGTCGCCGAGCACGATCGCGGCGGTGCTCGCAGTGTTGGCGGCCACCGACGTCGTGCCGAGGCAGCTCGCGGTCTCCCAGTGCGTGGCGGCGGGGGCACCGGTGCGCGGGTCGATCAGGTGGTGGTGGGCCGTGCCGGCCCGGGTCCAGCGGCGTACTTGGGTGTTCGAGGTGGCCAGGCCGCCGCGCTCGAGCCACACGAGCACCGCGGGTTCGTCGAGCTGACCGGAGACCGCGACCGGCCAGGCTTCGCCGTCGGGCCGGGAGACCGCCAGGTCGCCGCCGACGCTGACGATCGCGGAGCCGGTCAGCTCGCCGGCCAGGGTGGCCACGACGAGGTCGGCGGCGAACGCCTTGCCCGTGGAGCCCAGGTCGAGCGCGGTGCCGGCCGGCACCCGGATCGCGTCCTCGGCCAGGCCCAGCCCGGTCCACGCCCGCGGTCGGGGGGCAGCCGGGGGCAGGGTCGGGCCGGTGTCGACCAGCTCGGCGTAGTCACGGTCGTAGCCCCACGAGACCAGCTGCCGACCCAGCAGCGGGTGCACGATCCCGTCGGTGGCCCGGGCCGCGTCGACGGCGACGGTGACCGCGGCGACCAGTAGCGGGTCGACCTCGACCCAGTGCCCGGCCGCGGCGTTGGCCCGCACCAGGTCGGAGTCGTCGCGGAAGCGGCTGCAGGTGCGGTCGACCTCGGCGAGCACGGCCGCGGTCAGCCGACGGGCCGCGGTGAGCTCCGCGGGGTCGCGGGTCGCGACGTACACATAGGTGCCGAGCGCGCTGAACGTGGTCTCAGCCATGGTGCGAGCCCGAGGAGGGCGCCGGCGCGGGGGGCGGGGGAGGCGGCGGCGGGGCGGGGGCAGCGGGCGGGGCGTGGTAGATCGGCGCGGGCGCCGCCGGTGAGCTCGGCGCCGGCGTGAACGTGCCGCCCCCGACCGTCACCGGCGCCGCGGCCGCGTGGACGTAGCGGGTGTGGACCACGGTCCGGCTGGGGCGGGCCCGCAGCATCACCTTGTGGGGGTACGACGCGGACTTCTGCCGGGCGACCGCGGCTTCGTACGTCGCCTGGGCCCGGGCGGCCTTGGCCGCCGCGGCCGCGTTCGCGGCGTCGTCCTTGGCCTGCTTGGTCTGCTGCTCGCGAGCCGCGGCGCCGGCGAACCAGCCGACGGCGGTGAGGCTGGTCGCGCTGACGATGGCGGTGAGGGCGGTGACGCCGAGGCGGAAGCGGTCCCGGCTGCGTGAGGGGTGGGTCATGCCGACCAGAGTGTGAGAGCGCGTGCCAAGGACGTCTCATCCCTCCTTCAAGTCCGTCTCATGGAGCCGGCTCGCGAGTTTGACGCTGTCTTGATCCCCGCGCGAGACGCGCATAGGCCGCGGAGCCTCATGGTGGCGGCATGAAGCTCTTCGCCCTCGTCGTTGCTGCCCTTGCCCTGGTCGCCGGGTTCGCCG
>JAWWPM010000509.1:0-4176 GCA_033854915.1 Nocardioidaceae bacterium | reverse complement strand
TCGCCGGCCATCACCTCGATCCGCGGCACCGCGGGATCGAAGTCGCGGACCACCTGCACGTGGCCTTCGAGCTTGTGGCCGAGCATCACCAGCGTGCTCTCCAGCCCCTCGGTGATGTCGCTGAGCTGCACGGAGGCCCGGTCGAGCTGGGAGTAGGAGCGCACCGCCGCAACCAGCTCCGAGACGCGGCCGGTGGCCTCCTTGACCTCACCGAGCAGGTCGGTGAGCGTCAGGGCGCTCGCGATCCACTCGAAGCCCGGGCCCACCGGTCCGTCGCCGAGGACCTCCACCACGTGGTCGCACCAGGCGGCGTCGAGGCCGCGCGCCGCGAGCGGCGGCGCCAGCAGCCACGGTTCCTCGACGTCGTGGTCGGAGAGCCAGTCGGTCAGCTCCTCCTCGAGGTCCGCCGCATCGATGGGGTCGAGATCCGACGACGCCGCGGTCGCCTGCTGCCGGTGGGCGTCGCGGGCGACGAACTGCTCGGCGGTGATCGGCGCTCGGGCCAGCCCGCCGAGCGACTCCATCAGCGACTCGCTCGTGGTCTGCAGCGCGTCCACCGCACGCGTCGCGGCCGAGGCGGGGTTGTTGATCTCGTGGGCCAGGCCGGCGGCCAGGGTACCGAGAGCCACCAGCGCCTCTCGCTGGCGCGCCGTGGTCTCGATCCGCCGTACGGTGTTGGCGAGGCCCTCGATGAAGTGCACGCCGAAGGCGAACCACTCCATCGACAGCCGGCGCAGGTCGGGTGCGGCGACCCGCAGCACCCGTCCCTGGTCGGCCCCGCGTCCGGACGCGTGGTAGATCCCGTAGTCGTCCCACGCCGCGAACCCGCCGGCCCACTGGCCCGGGCTCGACATCACGCCGAGCTGGTTCTCCTCGCTGCCGAGCTGGCGGTGCAGGGTGATCGAGCCCTCCAGCAGCACCCACCACACGTCGGCGGGGGCGCCTTCGTGGAACAGCTCCTCCCCGGGAGCGAAGGCGTGGTCGACGCCCACCTCGGCCAGTGACCCGAGCTGCTCGTCGCTGAGCCCGTCGAACAGCGCGATCGCGCGCAGCTCCTGGACGTCCATCACACGGTCTCGAGGTAGCGGTGGACCAGGTAGACCGACATCGCGCCCTCGCCCACGGCCGAGGCAACCCGCTTCATGGAGTCGAGGCGGACGTCGCCGGCCGCGAACACGCCGGGCACGCTCGTCTCCAGGGCGTACGGCGCTCGCCCGGCCGCCCAGCGGGTGCCCCGGTCGGCGTGGGCCAGGTCGGGTCCAGTCACGATGAACCCCTTGGCATCTCGTGTCACCTCCTCGCCGAGCCAGTCCGTGCGCGGGGACGCCCCGATGAACACGAACAGGCGGTGGGTGTCCACGTCGTACTCGCGACCGGACGACCGGTCGGCCAGGGTGAGGCTCTCGAGGTGACCGTCGCCGCGCGCCGCGACCACTTCGGTGCACATCCGCACCTCGACGTTGGGGGTGGCCCGGATCCGCTGGATGAGGTACTCCGACATCGTCCGCTCCAGCACCGACGCCCGGACCAGCATCACGACGCTGCGGGCGAAGCGGGCGAAGTTCAGGACTGCCTGTCCCGCCGAGTTGGCCGCACCGACGACGTAGACGTCCTCGTCCACGCACTGGGCCGCCTCGCTGGCCGACGCGCCGTACGAGATGCCGCGGGTGCCGAGCGAGTCGAGCCCCTCCGCCTCGAGCCGCCGGTAGGAGACCCCGGTCGCGATCACCACGGCCCGGGCCTCGATCTGGCCGCCGCCGTCGAGCAGCACCGCGCGAACCGGCCCCCGGCTCTCCAGTCCGGTCACCTCGCGCGGCAGCACGGTCTCGGCGCCGAAACGCGTGGCCTGGGCGACCGCCCGGTGGGTCAGGTCGGCTCCCGACAGGCCCTTGGGGAAGCCGAGGTAGTTCTCGATCGAGGCGCTCTGGCCGGCCTGGCCGCCTGGCGCGTCCCGCTCCACGACGACCGTGCGCAGCCCCTCGGAGGCGGCGTACACCGCCGCGGCGAGGCCCGCCGGACCACCGCCGACGATGCAGAGGTCGTAGAGCGGCTGCTCGGCGCGGGTCCGCAGCCCCAGCGCCTCGGCCAGCGCCACGGTGTCGGGGGACCGCAGCTCGGTGCCGTCCGGCATCAGCACCAGCGGCAGGTCGTCCGGTGCCGCACCGGCCAGCTCGACCAGCTGACGGGCCTCGGCGTCACGGCCCACGTCGAGCCAGCGGTAGGGCACATGGTTGCGGGTCAGGAACATCTTCACGTCGTAGGTCTGGTCGGACCACTGGTGACCGACCACCCGGATCTCCGAGGAGTGGTCGGGATGGTCGTCCACCCAGTCGCCGAGCAGGTCGTCGACCACGGGGTACAGCCGCTCCTCGGGCGGGTCCCACGGCTTGAACATGTAGTAGTCGAGGCCGATCTCGTTGATGGCCGTGATCGCCACGTCGGTGTCGGCGTACGCCGTCAGCAGGAGCAGCTTGGTGTCGGGCGACAGCTCCCGCACCTGGCCCAGCAGCTCGATCCCGCTCATGCCCGGCATCCGCTGGTCGGAGACCACCAGAGCCAGCGGGCGGTCCTTGAGCGCGAGCTCCTTCATCAAGGTGAGTCCCTCGTCGCCCGAGGTGGCGCGCAGGATGCGGTAGCCGGAGCCGTAACGCGACCTCAGGTCGCGCACGATGGCACGCGAGACGGCTGCATCGTCGTCGACCGCCAGGATCGTCGGCTTGACCATCGTCCCCTCCCCGTCGTGCGCTCAGGCCACCTGGCTGGGCCGGGCGGCGGGGCGTCTCATCATCCAGCCTGCGACGGGCTGGTGCCAAGGGTCGACCGCAGGAACCGAACCGGACGCCCGGTCAGCGCGCGCGTTCCTCGGCGACCGAGTTGCCACCGTCGACGAGCACCACCTGGCCGGTCAGGTAGCCGGCGCCGGGAGCGCACAGCAGGGCGACCGCGGTGGCAACCTCGTCGGGTGTGCCGCTGCGGCCCACCGGAGTCGGGCCGGCCTGGCGCTTCTCGTCGAGGGTCTGGCTCGCGGTGGCGATCCAGCCCGGGGCGACGGCGTTGCACGTGATCCCGTCGGACCCGTGGTCGACCGCGACGGCGCGGGCGAGGCCGACCATGCCGGCCTTCGCCGCGGCGTACGCCGTCTCTCCCCGCATCGCCATCGAGGGTCCGGTCACGGAGGCGACCATCACGATCCGGCCCCAGCCGGCCGCGACCATGCTCGGCAGCACCGCCCGGGTGACCAGGAAGGCGGTGTCCAGGTTGCGCGCCAGGGACTCCCGCCACGCACCGGGCGTCAGCTCGAGCAGGGTGCCCGACTCGGCCCCGCCCGATGTCGCGCCGAGGGCCGGCCGCGCCTGGCTGGTCATCCCCGCGTTGTTCACCAGCACGGTGACCGGCCCCAGCCGTTCGCCGACCCGCGCCACGAGCCCGCGCACGGCGGCCTCGTCCGTCAGGTCCGCGACGAGCCCGAGCGCCTCGATGCCGGCCTCCGCGAGCTCGGCCGCCCGGTCGTGCACGCGCTCCCCGGTTGCGGTGACCGCCACCTTGGCGCCCAACGAGCCCAGGAGGCGCGCGGTCGCGAAGCCGATCCCGGAGGCCGAGCCGGCACCGGTGACCAGAGCCGAGCGGCCACGCAGGTCGAGCAGTGGTGGGAGCAGGAGCCGGGCACCGGGGGACTGGTCGGTCACGGCCGCAGCGTAGTGCGGTTGCGGGCCGGGACCTCGTGCCGGACCAGAGCGTCAGGCTTCCGGCCGCTTGCGCGCGAGCGTGACCGCGAAGTCGCCTCCGGAGTCGGTCCAGGTCTCGACCACGTCGAGGCCGACGGCGTCGAGCTCGTCGCGCACCGTCTCCCTGGTGAACTTGGTGGAGATCTCCATCCGGATCTCCTCACCGCTCGCGAGGTCGAGCTCGACCTCGGCACCGGGGATGCTCACGTGCTGTGGCATCTCGGCCCGGAGCCGGAGATCCATGCGGTGCATGTGGGGGTCCCAGAACGGCACGTAGGTGAAGGCGTCCACGTCGAAGTCGGCACCGAGCTCGCGGTTGAGGACCCGCAGCCCGTTGCGCACGAAGCTGTCGGTCAGGCCGGCCGCGTCGTCGTAGGCCGCGATCAGGCGGTCGGCAGACTTCACCAAGTCGGTGCCGAGCAGCAGCCAGTCACCCGGCTCGAGCGCGTCT
>JAWWPM010000508.1:0-4307 GCA_033854915.1 Nocardioidaceae bacterium | reverse complement strand
GCCGACCAGAGTGGGAGAGCGCGTGCCAAGGACGTCTCATCCCTCCTTCAAGTCCGTCTCATGGAGCCGGCTTGCGAGTTTGACGCTGTCTTGATCCCCGCGCGAGACGCCCATAGGCCGCGGAGCCTCATGGTGGCGCCATGAAGCTCTTCGCCCTCGTCGTTGCCGCTCTTGCCCTGGTCGCCGGGTTCGCCGGCGGCCTGCGTGCCTACTCCGCCGCCGCCCCAGCGGCGGCCGGCCCGGTGCAGGTCTCCGCGCCGCACTATCCCAAGGCGATGCCGGTCAAGCCCGGGCCGACCTTCCGGTGGGCGCCGTGCCGCAAGCCGGCGGTCCGCCAGGGGAAGGCCTGCGTCACCACGGTGACCAGGACGGTCACCATCGCGCCGCCCGTGGTCACCGCCCCGCCGGCCGCGGTGCAGGTCGCCGTTCCGGTGGTGCGCGCGGCGCCGACCCGGCAGGCTCAGCCGACGGCACAGCCGACGGCACAGCCGACCCAGCCGACCTGGCACGAGGACGGCGGCGAGCACCACGACGGTGGTGGTGGCGACGACTGACCGGGCGCCCTCACTCCACGAGCGGGAGTGCGACCTCGATCCGCGCGCCTCCGCCCGCGGTGGTGCCGGTGACCAGGTGGCCGCCGCAGTCCTGGGCGGTACGACGGGCGATGTCCAGGCCGAGCCCGGTATGGCCTGGCCCCTGCCGCGGCGCGTCCGACCAGCCCCCGCCGTCATCGGCGACCGTGAGCAGGCAGGTGCCCTCGCTGCCGCGCAGGGTGACCGCGAAGCCGGTGCCGTCGGCGGTGTGGGCGAAGACGTTGTCGATCAGCACGTCGAGCAGGTCGGCCAGGTCGGCCGCCGAGACCGCGACCGGGAGGGGCCCGGCCGCCACCTGCACCTGCAGCGCCCGGCCGTCGTCCTCGGCGAGCACCGACCAGAAGGCGACCCGGTCGGCGATCGTTGCGGCGGCGTCGCACCGCGCCGCCAGCGTGGACTGCACCGGCCGCCGGGCCTCCTTGACGATCTGGTCGACGGTCAGCTGGAGCACCGTGATGTGGTCCTGCAACCGCTTGGAGAGAGCGGGGTCGTCGACCGACTCGGCGTCGAGCCGCAGGGCGGTGACGGGGGTCCGCAACCGGTGGGACAGGTCGGCGACGACGACCCGCTCGGCGGCGAGGAGCTCGCCGGTGCGCTCGGCCAGGCCGTTCAGGGCCCGGGCCAGCTCGACGGTCTCGGGGGTGCCCCGCACCTCCGCGCGCGCCGTCAGGTCGCCCTCGCGCAGCTGGTGGGCGGTCTGGGCGACGTCGTGCAGCGGCTCACTGATCCGGCGGCCGAGCTGGCGGGCCATCAGCCAGCCCAGCGCGAGCAGCACCAGCCCGAGCCCGATGATCCCGGCCCACGCCGCGGCCACCCCGCGGCGCAGGTCCGCCTCGGTGACGCTGGCCCGGACCACGACCGTCCCGCGGCCGACCGCGATCGGCAGCAGCACGGCCCCGCCGTCGCTGCCGGTGACCCGGAAGCCCTCGCCGGTCAGCGCACGTCGTACGTCGGGATCCTGGCGCAGGTCGGTGGTGGTGCCGAGGCTGCGGCCGTTCGCGGTGAGCACCGAGACCTGCGGGACGATGCTGCCGTTGAGGTCGGAGAGGTAGCCGTCCAGCTGCTGCTGGCCGTGCAGTCCGGTGACCACCAGCGCGACGTTGCGGGCCGCCTGGTCGGCGGCGTTCATCGCCCGATCGGCTGCCAGCGTCTGCACGAGCAGGCACAGCGGGATCACGAACGCCATCACGATGGCCGACGTGGTCGCCAGGACCAGCCATGAGATCCGGCTACGCATCAGGCCCGGCCCGGGTCCACCAGCCGCACCCCGACACCGCGCACGCTGACCAGGAAGCGCGGCTCGGCCGCGGTCTCGCCGAGCTTGCGCCGCAGCCACGAGAGGTGCACGTCGACGGTCCGGTCGGACCCGCCGTACGCCTGTCGCCACACGTCGGCGAGCAGCTCGCGCTTGGTGACCACCTCGCCGGGCCGCTGGGCCAGCGCGAGCAGGAGGTCGAACTCCTTGCGGGCCAGCTCGACCGGCTGGTCGGCGATCGTCACGGTGCGGGAGCGCTCGTCGATGACGAGGTCGCCGACCCGGATCGGCTCGTACGACGTGGGGGCGGCGCCCCTGCGCAGCACCGCCCGGAGCCGGGCCGCCACCTGGTCGGCGCCGAACGGCTTCACCACGTAGTCGTCCGCGCCCGCGTCGAGGGCCCTGACGATGGTGGCGTCGTCGTCGCGGGCGGTGATCACGATGATCGGCACGGTGCTCGCGGCCCGGATCATCGCGATCACGGTCAGGCCGTCCACGTCGGGCAGGCCGAGGTCGAGCAGCACCACGTCGGGTCGGTCGTTGATCACCACCTCGAGCCCCGGCATCCCGCTCGAGGCCACCGCCACGGCATGGCCGCGCTCGGTCATCGCGCGCTGCACGGCGGAGCGGATCGCCGGGTCGTCCTCGATCACGAGGATGCTGCTCATGCACCGAACCTAACCGCGCTCGCTGTGAGTTCGCCCAGTGCCGAACGTCTGTTCCCCGGGATGATGGCCTCGTGACCCGCGTCAGAGCAGCCGTCCTCGGGGCCGTCCTGTGGTGCGTGGTCGTGGTCGCCGTCTCCTCCCTGGTGTGGGTCGTGATCTCGCGCGCCGGTGGCGGCGTCGTACCCGTCACCCAGCCGCAGGCCGACGTCACCGGCTCCCTGCCAGTGCCGGGCCAGGGCGGGCCGGGTGGTCCGAGTGCCGGTGTGACGCTCACCCCGCTCCCGTCGACGGAGTCGTCATCGCCCGGCTCCACGACGTCCAGCAGCCCGGTCGCGCCACCGCCGACCTCCTCGTCCTCCCCGTCCACCTCGTCTTCGGCGCCACCGGCGACGCCGGCCCCAGTGGCGCAGCGGCGCTCGTGGAGCGGCCCCGCCGGCCACGTGGTCGCGGAGTGCCGGGGTACGGCGGCGCACCTGGTCGCGGCGTACCCCAACGCCGGCTGGCGCTACCTGATCGGCTCGCGTGGTCCGGCGCTGGTGCAGGTGAGGTTCGTCCGGGTCGGTGAGGACGGGCGGGCGGTCACGGTACAGGCGCGGTGCGGGGCCGGCGTCCCCGACTTCACCCTCCCGCCGCACGAGCCCGGCGACGGCTGAGCCCGCCTGTGCAGTGCCGGGCCCGGGGTGTCCGCGGTCGCGGATAGGGTGCAGCGGTGTCTCGCCCCTCCCGTCCGTCGCCCCCGGTGCGTGAGGTGCTCGCGGCGGCGGTCGAGGCGCTGGGCGGGCAGGAGCGGCCCGGCCAGATCGAGATGGCCGACGCGGTCGGTGAGGCGTTCGCCGAGCATCGGCACCTGGTCGTCCAGGCCGGCACCGGCACCGGCAAGTCGCTGGCCTACCTCGTGCCGGCGCTGCTCCACGACGAGCGGGTGGTGGTCGCGACGGCCACTCTGGCGCTCCAGCACCAGCTGGTCGAGCGCGACCTGCCCCGGCTGGTCGAGGCGGTCGGGGCCAGTCACCCCGGCGTCGACACGTCGTACGCCGTGCTCAAGGGCCGCTCCAACTACGCCTGCCTGCATCGCATCCGCGAGGGCGTGCCCGACGACCAGGGCGCGCTGATCGAGGTGCCGGCCAGCTCGATGGCCAGCAAGGTGCTCGAGCTGCGCACCTGGGCGGAGCAGGAGGCGAAGACCAAGGGCAGCGGCGAGCGCGACAACGCCCCGCGGCACACCGACCGCGAGTGGCGGCAGGTCAGCGTCAGCCACCGCGACTGCCTGGGGGCGTCGCGCTGTCCGTTCGGCCAGGAGTGCTTCGTCGAGCTCGCGCGCGAGACCGCGCACCGCTCTCACCTGATCGTCACCAACCACTCGCTGCTCGCGATCGACGCGATCGAGGGCGTGCCGATGATCCCCGACTACGACGTGGTCGTCGTCGACGAGGCCCACGAGGTCGTCAGCCGGGTGACCCAGGCGGCCACCGACGAGATGTACGCCGCCGAGGTCGACCGCGCCGCCCGCCGATCGCGGCGCTGGGTGGCCGACTCCGACCGGGAGACCTCGCCGGCCGACGACCTGGCCGACGCAGGCGACACGCTCGGCGCCGCGATCGCCGAGTGCACGCCGGGCCGCTTCGATGTCGTACCCGAGCAGCTCGCCGACGCGCTGGTCCTGGTCCGCGACGCTGCCCGGGCGTGTCTCTCGGCCTACCCCAAGGAGGGCGACGCCGGCCCCGGCAACGAGGCCGACGCCGGGCGCACCCAGGCCCGCGGTTCGGTACAGGACGTCTTCGTGACCGCCGA
>JAWWPM010000507.1:0-8914 GCA_033854915.1 Nocardioidaceae bacterium | reverse complement strand
GATCCAGCGGCCGCGGCCGTCGTCGGGTGTCACCGGTCGATCGTGCCAGAGGGCCAGCGGGAGGTACGACGGGCGCCCACCGGCCCGCCGTACCTCCCGCTGGGGTCTCAGCCCGCCCGCGCCGGCTCGGGCTCGGCCACGACCACGCTGCCGCGGGGCCGGTCCAGCCGCCCCGGCCACCAGGCGCGCTCGCCGAGCAGCATCAGCGCGGCGGGCAGCATCACCAGGCGGATCACGGTGGCGTCGATCAGGATCGACGCGGCCAGGGCCACGCCCATCATCTTCATCTCCAGGATGCTCAGGGTGACGAAGATCGAGAACACCGAGACCATCACCGCGGCGGCGCTGGTGATGACGCCGGCCGTGTCGGTGATCCCGCGCTGGACGGCCAGCCGGGCCGGCATGCCCCCGACCACGTGCTCGCGGATCCGAGCCAGCACGAAGACGTTGTAGTCCATCGACAGCCCGACCAGGATCACCATCACGAACAGCGGGAGCCAGTCGATCACGTAGCCCGGCGTGGTGAAGCCGAGCACACCGGAGGCGAACCCGTGCTGGAAGACCAGGGTCAGGATCCCGAACGAGACCCCGACCGACAGCAGGGTGAGCGCGGTCGACAGGAGTGCCACGGCGACGCTGCGGAAGGTGGCGACCATGATCACCATCGTCAGCAGCAGGACGAACCCGATCACCAGCGGCAGCCGGCTGCGCTGGTGCGACGCGTAGTCCACGGACTCCGCCACGTCACCCCCGACCGCGTGCTCGACGCCGAGCCCGGTCAGTGCCTGGGGCAGCATGCGGTCGCGCAGCAGGTGGATCGCGTCGGCCGAGCGGGAGTCCGCGGCCGGGTGTGGGACCGGCAGCGTGAGCACCGTCGTCGCTCCGTCCGGTGAGGTGCGGATCGCGTCGGCGCCGGGCGCCTGGAACTCTCCCGAAGCCACGGCCGACCGGCCGAGCTGCTGCAGGGCGTCGACCACCTGGGCGTGCTGCCCCGGGGGGCCGTGCACCACGACCGAGGCGGTGCTGCCCTGGCTGGGGAAGGAGTCCGCGAGCTCGTTCATCGTCCGCACCTGGGGGATCGACTGCGGCAGCGTCTGCAGGCTGGCGTCGTTGATCCTCATGCCCAGCGCCGGTGTCGCCAGGGCGAGCAGCGCGAAGAGCGAGACCACCAGCGCTGCCGCGGGACGTCGTACGACGGGAGCCAGGATGCGGCCGCTGACGCCACCGGTGCCGATCCGCCGGTTCAGCCGCCACAGCAGCGGCACGCGAGGCCGGTCGGCCCAGCGGCCGAGCTTGGACAGCATCGCGGGCAGCACGGTGACCGAGCCGATCACGGCGACCGCGACCACGATGATCGCGCCCGACGCGAGCGAGTCGAACGTCGCGCCGCCGACCAGGAACAGCCCGGCCATGGAGGCGATCACGGCGCCGCCCGAGACCAGGATCGAGTGCCCGGAGGTGGCGGCCGCGACCTCGACGGCGTCGAGGGTGGAGCGACCGCGGGCGCGTTCCTCGCGCTCGCGCTTGACGTAGAACAGCGAGTAGTCGACGCCGACCGCCATGCCGATCAGCACGATCATGCTCGACACCGTCGGCTCGGCGTGGATCAGGTGCGACAGCGGGGCGATGACCCCCATCGTGGCCGCGACCGAGCTCAGGGCCAGCAGCACCGGTACGCCGGCCGCGATCAGCGCCCCGAAGGCCAGCAGCATCAGCAGCAGGGTGATCGGCAGGCTGATGCCCTCGGCCGCGTGCAGGTCCTCGGCCACCCGGTCGTTGATCGCGGTGTCCACCGAGACGTCGCCCGCCTCGCGGACGTCCAGGCCGGTGTGGGCCGCGGCGACCCGGGCGGTGACCGCCTGGATCGGCGTGACGTCGTCGACCGAGTCGCGCAGGTGTACGTCGACCAGCAGCGCGGTGTGGGTGGCGTTGAGCTGGGGCGCCGCCACCTGGGTGACGCCGGGCAGGGCGGAGGCACCCTGGGTCAGCTGACGCGCTGCCAGACCCGCGTCCTGCTGGTCGAGGTGGCCCCCCGCGGGGGCGGTGATCAGGATGCTCTCGACCTGGCCACCGGTGAGGTGGCCGGCGGTGATCATGGCGTCGGCACGACCCGAGTCACCGAGCCGGTAGTCGGAGTCGGTGGTGTGGTGGGTCGGCACGAAGAAGGCCAGCGACGTGGCGGCGATGACGAAGGCGAACCACGCGCCGATGGCGCGCCACGGATGGGTGGCGCTCCAGCGCGCGGCTCCGAGTGGCAGTCGGGACAGGAAGCTGTGGGTGGACACAGTGGGCTCCTCGGTGGTGGCGGTTGGTGGATGCCTCCAGCGTCGTCAGGTCCCGGTCCGGGGTCAGGAGCGCCAGCACCCCGAAGGAGGGTGGTGCCAGCACCACTGTCCGGACGCTCCGGATCGGCGAGACTGGTGCCATGACCGGAGTCGGACGCCTGCGGATGACGGGGTACGCCGCGGCCCAGGTCGCGCTGTCCGCGCCGGCGCTGGGGCTGTTCATCCTCAACGCCGTGGCCGGCTCCCTGGTCGCGATCGTGGTCGGGATCCCGGTGCTCCTGCTCACCCTTCCGGCCAGCCGGCGACTGGCGGACCTGCACCGTCGGATGGCCGCGAACGTGCTCGGCTCGCCGGTCCCGTCGCCGTACCGTCCGACCGGCGACGCGGGTGCGGTGACCCGCCTCCGGATCTGGGCGGCCGACCCGATGACATGGCGCGACGAGGCGTGGCTGCTGCTGGCCATGCCACTCGCGCTGACCCTGTCGCTGCTGGTGGTGCTGTTGTTCGTGCTGGTGGTGACCGGCATCGCGTGGTACTTCGGGGTGGGCCCGATCATGGCGGCGCGCAGCCGGCTCGACCGAACCCTGCTGACCTTCGGCACCACCGAGCGCCTCGAGCAGCGGGTCGAGGTGCTGACCGAGACCCGCAACGAGTCACTCGACCACTCCGCCGCCGAGCTGCGGCGGATCGAGCGCGATCTGCACGACGGTGCCCAGGCCCGGCTCGTGGGACTCGGCCTGACCCTCGGGATGGCGGCCGATCTCCTCGACCGGGACCCCGAGGAGGCCCGGCGGGTGCTCGACGAGGCCCGGCAGACGACGGGTGCCGCGCTCGGCGACCTGCGCAACGTCGTGCGCGGGATCCACCCGCCGGTGCTCGCCGATCGTGGCCTGCGCGACGCGATCGAGGCACTGTCGCTGGACCTCGCGCTCCCGGTCACCGTCAGCGGCACGCTCGGCCAGCGGCCGCCGCCGCCGATCGAGTCGGCGGTCTACTTCGCGGTGGCGGAGTGTCTGGCCAACGTCGGCAAGCACGCCGATGCGCGGCACGCCTGGGTCGAGGTCGCCCTCCACGCCGGCGACCTGCGGGCCGTGGTCGGTGACGACGGCCGCGGCGGCGCCGACCCCGGCTCCGGCACCGGCATGCGGGGGGTCGCGCGACGGCTGGCCGCCTTCGACGGCACGATGAGGGTCTCGAGCCCGATCGGCGGGCCGACCCTGGTCACGCTGGAGGTCCCGTGCGCGTCATCCTCGCCGAGGACCACACCCTCCTCCGAGAAGGCCTGATCCGGCTGCTGGAGTCGCACGACTTCGAGGTCGTCGCCGCCGCGGTCGACGCCGACTCGCTGGCCGCGGCCCTGGCCGAGCAGGACGCCGACATCGCGCTGCTCGACGTACGCCTCCCGCCGACCGGCACCGACGAGGGACTGCGCGCCGCGGTCGACCTGCGTCGGCGACGGCCCGGCTTCCCGGTGCTGGTCCTGTCGCAGTACGTCGAGCGGATCTACGCCCGCGAGCTGCTTGCCGACGGCCAGGGCGGCGTCGGCTATTTGCTCAAGGAACGCATCGGCGACGTGCGCGAGTTCGTCGACGCGCTGCGGCGGGTGGCGGCCGGCGGCACCCTGCTCGACCCCGAGGTCGTGGCTGCGGTGATGGCCCGGCAGGAGCCGGTGGAGCGACTGACCCCCCGCGAGCGCGAGGTGCTGGCGCTGATGGCCGAGGGACGGTCGAACGCCGCGATCGCGGCCGCCCTCTTCGTGACCGACAAGGCGGTCGCGAAGCACACCAACAGCATCTTCACCAAGCTCGACCTGCCACCCGCGGCCGACGACCACCGGCGGGTGCTGGCGGTCCTGGCCTGGCTGGGCCTCTGACTCGGTCCGTCCGGCTCAGAAGGGCTCGACCAGCAGGGCCACGCCTTCGCCGGCGGCCCGGGTGAGCACGATGGTGGCGGTCTGGTCGCCGCGCAGCGCGAGGCGCGTGCGGAGCTCGTCGGGGGAGATGTCGACACCACGCTTCTTGATGGTCAGGGAGCCGACGTTGCGCTCGCGGAGCGCCGCCTTGAGCTGCTTCTCCCGGTAGGGGAGGTGCTCGACCACGCGATAGCCCCGGGCGAACGGCGTACGGAACGAGCCCGATGCCGTGACGTAGGCGATCTTGGGGTCGACCAGGTGGCCGTCGACGCCCGCGGCCACGGCGGTCACCAGCCCGGCCCGGATCACCGCTCCGTCGGGCTCGTAGAGGAACTCCGCGAGGGGCCCGACACCGGCGCCCGGGTCGTCCTCGTCGGTCAGCGTGGCCAGGCCACCGCGGCCGATCACGGTCGCCCGGCGTGCCGTGGTCGCGAGCCGCCCGGACCACAGGGCGGCCTCCTTGACCTCGCCTGCGTCACTGACCCACTCGGCCTCCACGCCGTCGGGCACCAGGTCGTGCGGGATGCCTGGGGCGACCTTGACGCACGCGGCTCGGGTCAGCAGGGTCTGGACGAACGACCACGGCGGCGTCCAGTCGTCGACCCGGAACGTCCGGCCGCGGGCGCTGCGCCGGGCCGGATCGGCGTACGCCGTGGCGAAGGGCGAGACGTCGAGGCCGGTGCCGTCGGCCACGCTGACCGCTCCACCGAGGCCGAGTGCGGCGAGGTTGGCGCGGGCGATCTCGACGCGCACGGGGTCGAGATCGACGCCGGCGGTGGTGAGCCCCGCACGCGCGAACGCCACCAGGTCACCGCCGATGCCGCAGGTCAGGTCCACCACGCTGGTGCCCGCGGCGGCGATGCGCGCGGCCCGGTGGGTGGCGACCGTGGCGCGGGTGGCCTGCTCGAGCCCGTCGCGGGTGAAGTACATCCGCGCCCCGTCCGCCCCGAGCTTGTCGACGGCCTTGGCCCGGAGCTCGACCTGGGTCATGGCGGCGGCGACCTGCCCGGGTGTGGCGCTCTCCCGCAGCTGGGCCTGGATCTGGAGCTCGGTCCCCTCCGCGGCGGTGGCGGCAGCGAGAAGGCCCTGGCCCTCGTCGGTCAGCAGCCACTGGAAGGTCTCGAGGTCCATCCCGGCATCCTCGCAGCCGTGCCGGGATCCCGGATCAGTGCCCGCGGAAGGCCTCCTCGAGCCACCACGACGGCTCGGTGTCGACCACCTTGGCGTCGACCAGCAGCGGACCGGACGGGCCGGCGTCGAGCCAGTCACCCACGGCGCTGAGGTCCTCGACCGAGCGGACGGTGACGGCCTCGAACCCGTAGCCGCGCGCGATCGCGGCGAGGTCGGTGTGGGGGAAGACCACGGTGTCGAGCGGGTCGCCGCCGGGGCCGAAGTGGTGGACCTCGGCGCCGTAGGCGTGGTCGTTGTACACCACGACCAGCATCGGCAGCCCGAGCCGGACGACGGTGTCGAGCTCGGCGGCCGACATCAGGGCGCCGCCGTCGCCGAGGGCGGCGACCGGCAGCCGGTCGGGCCGGGCCAGCGCCGCCCCGATCGCGGTGGAGAGCCCCAGCCCGATCGACTGGAAGGCCTGGGTGAAGCAGAAGCCCTGCTCGTCGGGGGTGTCGAGGAACATCGCGGGATAGCCCATGAAGTTGCCGGAGTCCACCGACACGATTCGTTCGGCGGGCAGCAGGTCGTCGAGGGTCGTGGTCAGGGTGCGCGGGTCGATCAGGCCGGCTCCGGTGAGGTCGTCGTACGACGCGTCCCGCCAGCGCACCGGCCCGGCGGTGATGCGCCGGCCCACTTCGTCGGTGCGGTAGCCGCGGCGACCCTCACCGAGCTGTTCGGCCAGGGCCCCGGCGGTGAGCCCGACATCACCGAGCACGCCGAAGCTCAGCGCCCGGTGGGCGCCCAGCGCGTCGGCGGTGTCGTCGACCTGCACCACGGTGGCGCCGTCCGCGATCAGCCGGCCGTGCCGCATCGTCCACATGTTGAGGGCGCAGCCCCAGCCGACGATCAGGTCGGCGTCGCCGATCAGCTCGGCGGCCACGGGTGAGGCGAAGCCGCCCGAGACGCCCAGCGACCACTGCTCTCCCTGGCGGAACAGGTCCTTGGCCACCGCCGACTCGGCGAGCAGTGCGCCTGACCGGGCGGCGACCTCGCGGAGCTCGGCGCCGAACGCGCGGGCGCCCCGGCCCGCCACGAAGACCGGCCGCTCCGCGCCACGCACCGCGTCCGCGAGCCGCTCCACGTCGTCGGAGGTCGCCGCGATGCCCGGGGCAGCGGACACCCGGTCGATGCGGCCCGGCTCTGCGCACTCGGCCGACTGCACCGAGAGCGGAAGGTTGAGCAGCACGGTACGACGTGTGGTCACCGCGAGCGTGACGGCCTCGACCGCGCGGGCGACCGCGTCCTCGGCGCTGTCGACCCGGAGTGAGAGCGCCCCGACGGCGGCCGCCAGCGCCGGCTGGTCGACGTAGAAGTTGGAGCGCGGCTCGGTGGCCTCGGCGGCCACCACGACCAGCGGGGTGCGGCTCTTGGCGGCCTCGGCGAGCCCGGTCATCGTGTTGGTCAGCCCGCAGCCCTGGTGCACGGTCACCGCGGCGACGGTCCCCGACACCCGCGCGTAGGCGTCCGCCATGGTGACCGCACCGCCCTCGTGCCGGGCCGCCACGAAGCGGGCGCCGGCCGCGGCCATCGCGTTGGTGACGTGGAAGTTGCCCGAGCCGACGACCCCGAAGACGTGGTCGACCCCGGCCGCGACCAGCGTCCGGCCGACCGCCTCGGCGACCCGCACGGCTCAGCGCTCGACGAGGGCGACGGCGCGCGCAGGTGAGCCGGAGCCGGTGACGATCGGCAGCGGCCCGACCACCAGCACCGCCCCGGTCGCGGGCAGCAGCGCGACGTTCTGGAGCTGGGTCAGGCCGTACTTGCCGCTGCCCATCAGGAAGGAGTGGCACGGGAACGCCGGGTCGAACGAGTGGGCGGCGCCGGCATCGGTCCCGACCGTCTCGACCCCGACCCCGACCACCGGCGCCTCCTGCGCCACCCACTGGGCGCAGGCGGGGCTCATCCCCGGCGTGTGCGGGCCGGTCTCGTCGGCGTTGATGAACCGCTCCTGGCTGTCGGACCGGGCGTCCCAGCCGGTGCGGTAGATCATCCAGCCGCCGTCGGGCAGCGGGCCGTGCTCGGCCTCCCACGCGCGGATGTGGTCGACCTCGAGCAGGAAGTCGGAGTCGGCCGCGCACTCCGCGCTGAAGTCGAGCACCGCCACCGGGCGGATCAGGTGCCCCATCGGGATGTCGGCGACGTCGCTGCCGCCGCGCCCGGTGACCCAGTGGTTGGGCGCGTCGAGATGGGTGCCGGTGTGCTCGCCGCTGCGGAAGTTGTTCCAGTACCACGCGGGCCCGCGGTCGTCGTACCGGCTGATCTCCTCGAGGGTGAAGGTCTGGGTCTGGCCGAACTCCGGGGGGAGCGCGATGACCGGAGTCTCGGCCGACAGGCGAGCGGTGAGGTCAACGATCTCGACGCGGCCGGAGGCGAGAGCGTCGGTGAGGTCGGAGAGGACGGACATGGCGGCTCCTGGCGTGCGAGGCGGTGCGCTTCGTCGTACGACGTCTCGCACGGTACCCCGTTGGCACTCGTTGTCGGTGAGTGCTAGTTTCGGCATTGGCACTCTCGTTCCGAGAATGCCAGCGCTTGCCTTGACGGACGACCCCCGCGACGGCGTTCGTCAATCGCAGGCTCCAACGTCCCCGGGGGCTTCAGTCCCCGAGTCCGAATCACAGTGGAGAAAGTGGAGGTCGGCATCGTGTCGGTCAACATCAAGCCCCTCGAGGACCGGATCGTGGTCAAGCCTCTCGAGGCCGAGCAGACCACGGCGTCCGGCCTGGTCATCCCCGACACCGCCAAGGAGAAGCCCCAGGAGGGCGAGGTCCAGGCGATCGGCCCGGGTCGCATCGACGACAACGGCAACCGCGTCCCGCTGGACGTAGCGGTCGGCGACAAGGTCATCTACAGCAAGTACGGCGGCACCGAGGTCAAGTACGGCGGGGACGAGTACCTCATCCTCTCCGCGCGCGACGTGCTCGCAGTCGTCTCCTGATTCACCGGGTCGTGTGTCCGGGGCCGCGCTGACGCGCGTTCTCGGGCACACGACCCGTTCCAGTTCCACCATCCGTCTTCTGAAGGAACCATCTGATGCCCAAGATCCTGGAGTTCGACGAGAACGCCCGGCGTTCGCTGGAGCGCGGTGTCGACGCGCTCGCCAACGCCGTGAAGGTGACGCTCGGCCCCAAGGGCCGCTACGTCGTCCTCGACAAGAAGTGGGGCGCCCCCACGATCACCAACGACGGTGTCACCGTCGCCCGTGAGGTGGAGCTCGACGACCCGTTCGAGAACCTCGGCGCCCAGCTGACCAAGGAGGTCGCCACCAAGACCAACGACGTCGCCGGTGACGGCACCACCACCGCGACGGTGCTGGCCCAGGCGATGGTCCACGAGGGTCTGCGTGCGGTCGCCGCCGGCGCCAACCCGATGAGCCTCAAGCGAGGCATGGACGCCGCGGCCGAGGCCGTGGGCGACGCGCTGCGCGAGGCGGCCCGCGAGGTCGACTCCAAGGAGGACATGGCGTCGGTTGCCACGATCTCCAGCCGCGACGCGCTGATCGGCGAGCTGCTCGCCGAGTCCTTCGACAAGGTCGGCAAGGACGGCG
>JAWWPM010000506.1:0-5263 GCA_033854915.1 Nocardioidaceae bacterium | reverse complement strand
GCCGGACGACGTGCGCACCTTGACCGCGTCGAGGTCGAGCAGGTCGCGCGAGAGCGTGGCCTGGGTGACCACGACACCGGCGCCGGCGAGCAGGTCGGCGAGCTCGGTCTGCGAGCGGACCGGGGTGCTCTCGAGGAGCTCGACGATGCGCTGCTGGCGGGCGTTCTTGGTGAGCGGGTGCTGCGCGGCGGACGTCATTTCGGGGCCCCCGCGGGATCGTGGAGCGCCAGCGGAGCGATGTCGTGGGGTGAAGTCATGAATGCTCCAGCAGCCACGTGAGGATCGCCTTCTGGGCGTGGCGGCGGTTCTCGGCCTCGTCCCAGACCACGCTCTGCGGCCCGTCGATGACCTCGGCGGAGATCTCCTTGCCGCGGTAGGCCGGCAGGCAGTGCAGCACGATCGCGTCCGGCTTCGCGTGGGCGAGGAGCGCGCCGTCCAGCTGCCAGGCCCGGAACACCTCGGCGCGGTCGGTGGACTCGTCCTCCTTGCCCATCGACACCCACGTGTCGGTCACGACGACGTCGGCATCGGTGGTGGCGGCGACCGGGTCCTTGACGTAGGACGCCGACCCTCCGGTCTCCAGACCGATCTGCTGGGCCCGCGCCAGGATCTCCGGGTCGGGCTCGAAGCCGTCCGGTCCGCTGACCGTCACGCGCAGCCCCGCCGTCGTACCGGCCAGCAGGAACGAGTGCGCCATGTTGCACGCGGAGTCGCCGAGGAAGGTCAGCTTCAGGCCGGTCAGCGTGCCCTTGTGCTCGGCAATCGTCTGCAGGTCGGCCAGGAGCTGGCACGGGTGGAACTGGTCGGTGAGCGCGTTGACCACGGGGACACCGGCGTAGGCCGCCATCTCGTCGATCCGGGACTGGTCACCGGTGCGCCACACGATCATCGACGCCTGCCGACCGAGCACCCTCGCCACGTCGGCGATCGACTCGCGGACCCCGATCTTCGCGAGGTTGCCGTCGACCACCATCGGGTAGCCGCCGAGCTCGGCGATCCCGGCCACGAACGACGCCTGGGTGCGCAGCGTCGGCTTGTCGAAGACGATCCCGACGGTCTTCGGCCCGGCCAGCGGCTTCGCGTCGTACGGCGCGGCCTTCATCCGGCCCGCGAGCGCCAGCACCTCGGCCTGCTCGGTCGGGGTCAGGTCGTCGTCGCGCAGGAAGTGACGCGTGCTTGTCCGGGGTCCCCGGTGAGGCGTAAGCGCAGCGAGCGGCTCGTTGGGGTGAGTCATCAGTCCTCCTCGTAGGCATTGGCCAGGATCGCCGGCCACGCGGTCAGGAACTCGTCCGCATCCTGCTCGGTGAGGACCAGCGGGGGCGCGAGGCGCACCCGGTCGGGGGTGCACATGTTGAGGATGAAGCCGGCGTCCTGCGCGGCCTGCACCACGTCGGCCGCCTTCTCCGCGTCGAGCGTGAGCCCGATCAGGAGCCCCTCGCCGCGGACCTCGGTCACGTGGGCGTGCAGGAGTCCCTCACGGAGGTGCTCGCCGAGCCGGGTCACGTGGTCGAGGAGCCCGTCCGCCTCGATCGTGTCCAGCACCGCGAGCGCCGCTGCGGCGGAGACCGGGTTGCCGCCGAACGTGGTGCCGTGGTTGCCGGGCTGGAGCAGGGTCGCCGCGTTGCCGAAGGCCACGCAGGCACCGATCGGGATGCCACCGGCCAGCCCCTTGGCCAGGGTGACCAGGTCCGGCTCGACCCCCTCCTCGGTGGCGGCGGCGAACCAGCGACCGGTGCGCCCGATCCCGGTCTGCACCTCGTCGAGCCACAGCAGGGCGCCGTGGTGGCGGGTGATCCGGCGGGCCGCGGCGAGGTAGCCGTCGGGTGCGACGTTGACACCGGCCTCGCCCTGCAGCGGCTCGAGGACGACCGCCGCGGTGTCCTCGGTGACGGCGGCTGCCAGCGCGTCGGCGTCGCCGTACGGCACGAACGTGACGTCGCCCGGCAGCGGCTCGAAGGGCTCCCGGTAGGCGGCCTTGGACGTGAGCGCGAGCGCGCCCATGGTGCGCCCGTGGAACGAGTCCTCGGCGGAGACCACGTGGGTGCGTCCGGTCTTGCGGGTGGCCTTGAGGGCGGCCTCGTTGGCCTCGGCGCCGGAGTTGGTGAAGAACACCCGCCCGTCGCGGCCGGACAGCGCGAGCAGCCGTTCGGCGAGCGCGACCTGAGGCTCCGAGGCGAAGAAGTTCGAGATGTGGCCGAGCGTCTGCAGCTGCGTTGTCACGGCCGCCACGAGCGCCGGGTGCCCGTGCCCGAGGGAGTTGACGGCGATGCCGCCGAGCAGGTCGAGGTACTCCTTGCCAGTGTCGTCCCAGACCCGGGCACCCGCTCCCCGGACGAGGGTGAGCTTCGGCGGGCCGAACGTGTTCATCACGGCCCCGGTGTAGCGGTCCTTGATGCTCATGACGTCGTCCTCTTCAGTGCGGTGCGGATCTTGGTCGTGACGCCGGGCAGCACCTGGGTGCCGACACCCTCGTCGGTGAAGATCTCCAGCAGGACGGCGTGCGGCTCGCGGCCGTCGACCACGGTGGCGCGGGGCACACCCTCGGTGACGGCCTGCAGGCAGGCCTTCATCTTCGGCACCATCCCGGCGTCGAGGGACGGCAGGAGCTCGGCGAGCGCCTCCGGGCTGATCTCGCCGATCACGTCGTCGCTGCTCGGCCAGTCACGGTAGAGACCCTCGACGTCGGTCAGCACCAGCAGCTTCTCGGCGCCCAGTGCGACCGCGAGAGCGGCGGCAGCCGTGTCGGCGTTGACGTTGTAGACCTGCCCGGCGAGGTCCGGGGCGACGCTGGAGATCACCGGGATCCGGCCGGCCTCGACCAGGTCCAGCACCGCCTCGGGCCGCACCGACGCCACCTCGCCGACGTTGCCGAGGTCGATCTCCTCGCCGTCGACGACGGTGCCGGTGCGGCGGGCGGTGAACAGCCCGGCGTCCTCCCCCGACAACCCGACCGCCAGCGGACCGTGCTGGTTGAGCAGGCCGACCAGCTCGCGCTGGACCTGGCCGACGAGCACCATCCGGACCACGTCCATGGCCTCGTCGGTGGTGACCCGGAGTCCGCCCTTGAACTCGCTGTGGATGCCGAGCCGCTTGAGCATCGAGCTGATCTGCGGGCCGCCGCCGTGCACGACCACCGGCTTGAACCCGGCGTACCGCATGAACACGATGTCCTCGGCGAACGCGCGCTTGAGGTGGTCGTCGGTCATCGCGTTGCCGCCGTACTTCACCACGATCACCTTGCCGTGGTACTTCTCCAGCCAGGGCAAGGCTCCGGCCAGCGTGGCGGCCTTGTCCTGCGCGGCCTGCATGGCCCGCGCGGACGCGTGCTGCTGCTCCTCCTCGGGAGTGCGGTCCGTCATGACGAGTACGCGCTGTTCTCGTGGACGTAGGCGTGCGTGAGGTCGTTGGTCCACACGGTCGCGATCGCGTCGCCGGCCTTGAGGTCGATGGTCACGGTGACCTTGCGGTCGGAGAGGTCCACCAGGCTCGGATCCTCGGCAGGCGTCGAGCTCCTGCAGACCCAGACCCCGTTCATGGCCACGTCGAGGTCGCCGGGGTCGAACGCTGCGTCGGTGGTGCCGATGCTGGCCAGGACCCGACCCCAGTTGGGGTCCTTGCCGAAGACGGCGGCCTTGAACAGGTTGCTGCGGGCGACGGAGCGGCCGACCGCGACGGCGTCGTCCTCGGTGGCCGCGTTGACGGTGGTGATCGCGATCTCGTGGTCGGCGCCCTCGGCGTCGGCGAGCAGCTGCATCGCCAGGTCGGAGCACGCGCGGACGAGCGCGCCGGCGAACTCCTCGAACGTCGGGCGTACGCCGGACGCACCGCTCGCCATCAGGGTCACCGTGTCGTTGGTCGACATGCAGCCGTCGGAGTCGAGCCGGTCGAAGCTGACCCTGGTCGCCGTGCGCAACGCGTGGTCGCAGGTGGCCGCGTCGACGTCGGCGTCGGTGGTGAGCACGACCAGCATCGTGGCCAGCTGGGGCGCCAGCATGCCCGCGCCCTTGGCCATCCCGCCGATGCTCCAGCCGTCCCCCTCGACGACGACCTGCTTGCTGACCGAGTCGGTCGTCATGATCGCGTGGGCGGCGGCGTCACCGCCGTCGGCGGCGAGCTGTGTGAGCACCTCGTCGACACCGGCCAGGACCTTCTCGCGCGGGTTCGTGAGCCCGATCAGGCCGGTCGAGCAGACCACCACGTCGCCGGCGCCGATGCCAAGACCGGTGGCGACCTGCTCGGCCACCGAATGCGTGGTCTGGAAGCCTTCGGGGCCGGTGTAGCAGTTGGCCCCACCGGAGTTGAGGACGACCGCCTTCACGCTGCCGTCCTTGACCACCTCCTTGCTCCAGATCACCGGGTTGGCGATGCAGCGGTTGGCGGTGAAGACGCTCGCGCTCGCGGACGACGGGCCGTCGTTGACGACGAGGGCGAGGTCGGTGGCGCCGGTGGACTTGAGGCCGGCGGCGACTGCGCCCGCACGGAAGCCGGCGGGATGGGTGACTGACATGGAGGTTCTCTCTGTGGAGGTTCAGACGGGGACGGCGGGGGCGACGGTGTGCCCCTGTCGTCGCCAGGCGTCTGCGGCGGCATCCGCCTTGCCGACCGGGACCAGCACCCAGTCCGTGTCGTACGTCGAGAGCGTGAACACGCTGATCTCCGCCTCCGCCAGCGGTGCTAGCAACGCGGACAGCACGCCGGTGAGCGCGAAGTCGAGCGGGCCCTCGACCTGGAACGCGGTGAAAGGACCGGCGTGCGGCACCTTCTTCGGCACGCTCCGGCCCGCGCACACGACCGAGGTCTCGGTGGCGGTCGCGGTGATCGAGAACAGCGACGAGGACTCGGCCCAGGCGGGCACCTCGGCCCCGGGCGCGAGCCGGGCGACGACGAGCTTCTCGGGGAACTGGTGGAGCGTGTAGGTCGCCGGTGCGGTGCCTGGCGTGGAGTCGGTCATGGTGCCAGTCCTACCGTGCTCAGCCCGGCGGCCTCCGGGAGGCCCAGTGCGAGGTTCATGCACTGCACCGCCGCTCCCCCGGTGCCCTTCGCCAGGTTGTCGACCGCGCCGACCGCCACCAGCCGACCGGCGGCCACGTCGACGGTCACCTGGAGGTGCACCGCGTTGGACCCGATCACGGACTTGGTCTGCGGCCACTGCCCCTCGGGGAGCAGGTGCACGAACATCTCGCCGGCGTACGCCTTCTCGTAGGCGGCCCGGACCTCGGCGGCGTCCGCGGTGGTCGGCCCGGAGCAGGTGGCGAGGATGCCG
>JAWWPM010000505.1:0-3121 GCA_033854915.1 Nocardioidaceae bacterium | reverse complement strand
CAGCGAGACCGGCGTGGCCGGCGCCGATGACGACTGTCGTGGTTCGTTCGATGGCGCAGGCCTCACGCGACCTCGACGGTGACTTCCGTCGGATTGGTCAGGGCGTCGAACACCGCCGAGCGCTTCTGCGACTGGGCTACCAGGGCCTGGATGTCCTCCGGGGAGGCGTCCGCGTCGATGTGGAAGGTCACCTTGACGTCCTTGAAGCCGTTGCGGACGTCGCTGTCGGCGCCGAGGATGCCGCGGATGTCGTGGTTGCCCTCGACGGTCGACTCGATCGACCGCACCTGGATCCCGCGGTTCTGGGCGACCGACGCGACGCCGGCCGTCAGGCAGCTGGCCAGCCCGACGAGGAGGTACTCGATCGGGGTGATCGCGTTGTCGGAGGCCGCGAAGACCTCGGGATGATCGGCGTCGAGCACCGTCTCGGTCTTGTGCTGCTGCTCCTCGCCGAGACCGAAGAAGTTCTGCAGACGCGTCGTGCTGTGGACGCCGTGCTGCCACTTGGAGGTGGCGCGCCAGGTGAACTGGGCCGCCTCTGGCGCACCCTTGAGCACCTCGCGCGCGTCGAGCAGGGCCTGCACGTTGACGCCGTTGTCGGCTACCGGGCTTTCGGTGGTGGTCATCTCGCGGTACCTCTCTCGGGTGAAGTCTTGTCCATTGGGCTTGTCGACAATGAAAGCAGGGGCGCGGCTAGCATCGCCACCATGTCGCCAGTCGAGACGCCGACGAGTGGTCCCGTCGGCACGGTCGGCACCGTCGCGACCCAGTTCCTCGACCTCCCCGACCCGGTGCGGCTCGACTGCGGGCGCGAGCTGGGCGGCGTGCGCGTCGCCTACGAGACGTACGGCGAGCTGTCACCGGCGCGCGACAACGTGATCCTCGTCTGCCACGCGCTCAGCGGCGACGCGCACGCCGCCGGGCTCTCGGCGTCGCCGACCGGGGAGAGCACCCGCGACGGGTTCGGGGCCGAGGAGCGCGACGGTACGACGGGCCAGGGCCTCGGCTGGTGGGACGGCATGATCGGGCCCGGCAAGGCGTTCGACACCGATCGGTTCTTCGTGGTCTCGACCAACCTCCTCGGTGGCTGCCGCGGCACGACCGGGCCGTCGTCGATGGATCCGGAGACCGGGCGGGAGTACGGATCGGACTTCCCGGTGATCACGGTCGCCGACATGGTGCGCACCGAGCGGGCGTTCCTCGACGTGCTGGGCATCGAGCGGCTGGCGGCGGTCGCGGGCGGCTCGCTGGGCGGCATGCAGGCACTGGAGTGGGCGATCCTCTTCCCCGACCAGGTCGACGCGGTGGTCTCGATCGCGGCCACGCACGCCCTGCACCCACAGGGGATGGCCTGGAACGCGATCGCCCGCGAGGCGATCCGGCGTGACCCCGACTGGCAGGGCGGCCACTACTACGGCACCGGCCGCCGGCCCGACGCCGGCATGGGGGTCGCCCGCATGGTCGGCCACATCACCTACCTGTCCGCACCGGCGCTCGACGACAAGTTCGGACGCCGGCTGCAGTCCTCGGACGACATCCGCTACACGATCACCGAGCCGGAGTACGAGGTCGAGAGCTACCTCGACCACCAGGCCGAGTCGTTCGTGAAGCGGTTCGACGCCAACACCTACCTCTACACGTCGCGGGCCCTGACCTACTTCGACCTCGCCCGCCAGCACGGCGGCGGGTCGCTCGAGCGGGCGCTGGCCGGGGTGAGCGCACGCACGCTGCTGATCGCCTTCAGCTCCGACTGGCTCTACCCACCCCGGGCGTCGAGGGAGATCGACGACGCGCTGCGCGCCCTCGACAAGCCGGTGGAGCTCCACGTGATCGAGGCGCCGTACGGCCATGACTGCTTCCTCCTCGAGGAGGCACGGCAGACCCCGTTGATCCGCGATTTCCTGCACGCAGGCACGACCTCCGCATGAGTCCCGAGATGAGGCACCGGTGAACGACCCACGCAGTCAGGTGCAGGACGACCGCAGCTTCGGCTTCGAGACCCGTCAGCTGCACGCCGGGCAACGACCCGACCCCAACACGGGCGCCCGGGCGGTGCCGATCTTCCAGACCACCAGCTACGTCTTCGAGGACCCGGAGTCGGCGGCGGCGTACTTCAACCTGCAGGAGTACGGCAACACCTACTCACGGATCATGAACCCGACCGTCGCGGTCTTCGAGGAGCGGGTGGCCAGCCTCGAGGGCGGCGCCGGTGCCGTGGCCTTCGCCAGCGGTCTCGCGGCTCAGGCCGCCGCGCTCTTCACCCTGCTCGAGCAGGGCGACCACATCGTCTCGTCGTCGGCGTTGTACGGCGGCACCGTGAACCAGTTCAAGCACCTTCTGCGCAAGCTGGGCATCGCGGTCACCTGGGTCGATCCCGACGACCACCAGGCGTGGCGCGCGGCGATCCAGCCGAACACGAAGGCGTTCTTCGGCGAGACCATCGGCAACCCCGGCGGCAACGTGCTGGACATCGAGACCC
The DNA here is from genome assembly GCA_033854915.1 of Nocardioidaceae bacterium. Lineage (GTDB taxonomy): Bacteria > Actinomycetota > Actinomycetes > Propionibacteriales > Nocardioidaceae > Nocardioides. The sequence goes on along the minus strand of JAWWPM010000505.1, from coordinate 642 downwards.
TGGCCACCATCGCCCACGAGCACGACCTGCCGCTGGTGGTCGACAACACCTTCGCGACGCCGTACCTGTGCCGTCCGATCGAGTGGGGCGCCGACATCGTGATCCACTCCGCGACCAAGTTCCTCGGCGGTCACGGCACCACGCTGGGCGGGGTCGTCGTCGAGGCCGGCACGTTCAACTGGTCGAACGGCCGGTTCCCCGTCGTGGCGGACCCGTCGCCGGCGTACCACGGGCTGGAGTTCCACGAGACGTTCGGGACCTACGGCTACTTGATGAAGCTGCGCGCCGAGACCTTGCGCGACCTCGGGGCCGCGCTCTCGCCGTTCAACGCGTTCCTGCTGCTGCAAGGGATCGAGACGCTGTCGCTGCGGATGGACCGGCACGTCACGAACGCGCGGGTGGTGGCGGAGTTCCTCGAGTCGCACGAGCTGGCGTCCAACGTGACCTATCCGGACCGGCCCGGCAGCCGGTACCAGGCACTCGTGGAGAAGTACCTCCCGCTCGGCGCCGGAGCAGTGTTCTCCTTCGACTGCGCCGGCGGGCGGGCCGGCGGCCTCGGCCTGATCGGCGGGGTGACGCTGTGGTCGCACCTGGCGAACGTCGGTGACGCGAAGAGCCTGATCATCCACCCCGCCACCACCA
>JAWWPM010000504.1:0-3906 GCA_033854915.1 Nocardioidaceae bacterium | reverse complement strand
GACCGACCCCGGGGTAGCCTGCCGCCATGGCTGACTCCGGCTCCAGCAAGATGTGGACCGTCTTCTCGCTCGTCTCCGCGCTCGGCGCGGCGGCGCTGGCGAAGAAGGCCCTTGACTCCGGTTGGCGTGCCGCCACCGGCAAGCACCCCCCGGAGAACCCCGCGGACCCCGACGTCCAGATCGGCGAGGCCGTGGCCTGGGCCGTGGTCAGTGGCACGTTCGTGGCCCTGGCCCGGATGCTCGCGCAGCGCAAGGCCGCCAACTACTACGCGCGGTCCGCCGGGCATCTGCCGCCCCAGCTCCAGAAGGACTAGCTCCGAAGGACCGGCGGCAGGGGCCAGCACCCGGGACACGACGAAGCCCGCCCGGGTCACCGGGCGGGCTCGTGGTTGTGTGTGTCAGGCGCAGTCGCGGCAGATCAGGTTCTTGGCATCCGCCAGCTGGCTGCGGTGGTGGACCAGGAAGCAGTTCATACAGGTGAACTCGTCCTCCTGGCGCGGCATCACCTCGACCGCCAGCTCCTCGTGGGACAGGTCGGCTCCGGGCAGCTCGAAGGACTCGGCCGCCTCGGCCTCGTCCTCGTCGACCTTGCCGGAGTTCTTGTCGTGCCGACGCGCCTTGAGCTCTTCGATGCTCTCTTCAGACTGGTCTTCCTCGTTCTTGCGAGGTGCGTCGTAGTCAGTCGCCATTCGTTGTGTTCTCTCTCCCCTACCCATACGTCCGTCGGCGCCAGATTGTGCACCATGCCGGGCCCTTCTGCACTCCCGGGTTGCGCCGTGTCTCATGAACAGTGCCCGACCCGTGGCTATTCCCCCCGAGAAAGCCGCCGTCCGACTCAGGCACTGGGCCCTTCGCCGCCCACGTAGCCGGCGTCGACGACCGCCGCACGGAAGTCGTCGAACCCGTCGCGGGGTGCAGCGATCAGCACCCGTTTTCCGGCGATCGAACGCGTCACCTCGAGGACGCCACCGGCCTCGGCCAGGACCAGCCCGGCGGCAGCGTGGTCCCAGATGTGGGCGCCCTCCTCGACGTAGGCGTCCAGGCTGCCGGAGGCGACGTAGCAGATGTCGAGGGAGCAGCAGCCGATCCGGCGCAGGTCGCGCACGCGGGGCAGCAGCGCCGCCAGGTAGCCGGCCTGGCGGGTGCGCGCCTCGATCTCGTAGCTGAACCCGCTCCCGACGAGCCGCTCACCCAGGGGTACGACGTCCCGGACCGCGACGGCCGCGCCGTTGCAGGTGGCGCCACCGCCGAGAACAGCGACGTACTCCAGCCCGACAGCCGGCGCCGCGACCACCCCGGCGACCACCTCGCCGTCGACCTCGGCGGCGATGCTGACCGCGAAGTGGGGCAGCCCGTAGAGGTAGTTCACGGTCGCGTCGATCGGGTCCACGATCCAGACGACGCCGCTGGTGCCGGCGCGCTGGCTGCCCTCCTCGCCGACGATGCCGTCGTCGGGTCGGGCGCCGAGGAGCCGCTCGAGCACGAGCATCTCGCAGGCGCGGTCCGCCTCGGTGACGATGTCGGTGGCGCTGCTCTTGGCGCCGGCCACGTGCACTCCCTCGCTGCGCAGCCGCACGATCAGCGCGGCAGCCTCGCGGGCCACGGCCACGGCGAGGTCGCGCAGGTCCTCGCGGGTCGGTGTCGTCACCCGGTCACGCCTGCCGGATAGTCGCCGGCGGGTCGCTGACCCTCGGGCAGCTGCGACAGGGCCGGCAGCGGCTCGCGTGGGTTGGGGCAGCAATCGGCGGCGCACCGGTCCCAGCAGGCCGGCCAGCCGCCGACGGCCGCGCGCTCGGCGCTCTCGCCCCGCTCGACAGACTCCCTCTCGACAGCCCCTCTCTCGACGGCGGCCCGCTCGACCAGGAGGTCACGGACCATCGCGACGAAGCGCTGGTCGGTGCCGGACGTGGCCACGCGGGCGGCGTCCAGCCCGAGCCGAGCGGCGGTCTCCATCGCTTCGGTGTCGAGGTCGTAGACGACCTCCATGTGGTCGGAGACGAAGCCGATCGGGATCAGTACGACCGACTCGACGCCCTCGACCGCGAGCTTCTCGAGGTGGTCGTTCACGTCCGGCTCGAGCCACGGCACCTGCGGCGGCCCGGAGCGGGAGCAGAAGACCAGGTCGTGCGCGTGCGTGTGTCCGGTCTCCTCTGCCACCCGCCCGGCGACGTACGACGCGGCGTCGAGGTGCTGGGCGAGGTAGGCGCCTCCCATCGGTCCGCTGCCGGCGTTCATGGTGTCGGGGATCGAGTGGGTGACGAACACCAGGCGCGCGTCGGGCTTCGACGCGGTGGCCGCGGAGACGGCGTCGACGACCGGCTCGAGGAAGCCGGGGTGGTTGAAGTAGAGGCGGATCTTGTCGAGGACCGGCCCCTCGTCCAGCGAGGCGGCGGCGAGGTTCTCCCGGTACTGCCGGCACGAGGAGTACGACGAGTAGGCGCTGGTGGCGAAGCAGGCGACCCGGGTCACGCCGTCGGCCTTCATCTGCGCGACGGTGTCGGCCAGGAACGGCTCCCAGTTGCGGTTGCCCCAGTAGACCGGCAGGTCGATGCCGTGGGCGCCCAGGTCGGCCCGGATGTCGGCCAGCAGGGTGCGGTTCAGCTCGTTGATCGGCGACTTCCCCCCGAAGAGGAAGTAGTGCTCCCCCACCGCCTCGAGCCGTTCGCGGGGGATGCCCCGGCCACGCGTGACGTTCTGGAGGAACGGCACGACGTCCTCGGGCCGGTCCGGCCCGCCGAACGAGACCAGCAGCAGGGCGTCGTACGGCGCGACATCGGGGCGTTCCATGCGTCTCATCGTGCCTTACGCTCACGACGAGATGTTCACCCGCTACCGCGCCGTTCTCGGCCGTCCCGGCGCCCTGCGGTTCAGCCTCGGCGCGATGGTCGCGCGGCTGCCGATCTCCATCGACACCCTCGGCATCGTGCTGCTGGTCACGGGCCTGTCCCGGTCCTACGGGCTGGCCGGTGCGCTCGCGGCCGCCTACACGGTGGCCAACGGGGGGATGAGCGTCGTCCAGGGTCGCCTCTTCGACCGGCTCGGACAGTCCCGGGTGCTGCCCGTGGCGGCGTCGACGTTCGGTGTCGCGGTGGTGGTGCTGGTCGCCGGCCTCGAGTCGGGCTGGCCCGACCCGGTGGCGTTCGTGGCTGCCACCGTCGCGGGCGGGGCCTACCCGCCGATCGGCTCGTGCGTCCGCGCCCGGTGGTCCCACGTGCTGGCCGGCCAGCCGGTCGAGGTGCAGACGGCGTACGCGCTGGAGTCGGTCATCGACGAGGCCATCTTCATCATCGGCCCGACCGTCGCCACCGTGCTCGCGACCACCTGGCACCCCTGGGCGGGCCTCGGCCTGGCTCTGGTCACCGGCCTCGCCGGCTCGTTCTACCTCGCCTCGCTGCGCGACACGGAGCCGCCGCCGCACCCCACCGACCGCAGCGGTGGCCCCCGTCCGGTCATGCCATGGGCCACGGTGGTGCCGCTCACCGTGGTCTCGATCGCCCTGGGCTCGATGTTCGCCGCCGCCGAGGTCGGCACGGTCGCGTTCTCCGGGGAGCAGGACGCGAAGGCCTACGCCGGCGTGCTGCTCGCCCTGTGGGCACTGGGCAGCCTGATCGCGGGCCTGGTCACCGGCAACCTGCGCTGGCGGCGCCCGGCGGTCTTCCGGGTCAAGGTCGGCAGCGCCGTCCTGGCAGCGGTGATGCTGCCGATGTCGTTCGTCGGCTCGATGCCGGCCATGGGGGTCGCCCTCTTCGTGGCGGGCTTCGCGATCGCGCCGACCCTGATCGCGTCGATGGCGACCATCGAGCAGACGGTCCCGAGCCATCGCCTCACCGAGGGCATCGCGATCCTGCACACCGGACTCGCTGCGGGGCTGGCGCCGGGAGCGTTCCTGGGTGGTCTCGCGATCGA
>JAWWPM010000503.1:0-2642 GCA_033854915.1 Nocardioidaceae bacterium | reverse complement strand
CCGTCGACGCCATGACGGCGACGTGCGCGTTGCAGTTGGAGTCGGCCAGGATCCAGTCCCCGACGACCCCGCCACTGCTCTTCATGTCCGCCTCGACGTGGGCGAACTGGCCCTCGTCGTTCGGCGCGTCGGGTCCGCCGACGAGCGAGTCGACGACCGGGATGCCGGCGGCCTTGGCCTTCTGCAGCGGCCCGGAGACGAGCCGCGGGTCGGTGGCCAGCAGCATGATGCCTGCGGCCTTCTGCGCCACGGCCTCGGCCGTGCCCTGGACCATGCGCGACGCCGAGCCCTTGGCCGAGACGACCTGGACCTCCATGCCCGCGGCCTTGGCCCCGGCCTTGAAGCCGTCGACGATCTCGAGCAGCAGCGGCGTGTCGACCGCGTTGATGACCCAGACCTTCTTGCCCGACAGCTTGTCGAGGGCCAGCGGCCGCGGCGGAGCCTTGAGGTCGACCACGGCGCGTGCCGCATCGACCTTCGCCTTGGCTTCCGTCACGCACTGGCTGTTGGCACCCGACGAGGCCGACTGCCCCGCGCCGGTGCTGCTGGATCCACCGCTGTCGCTGGATCCACTGCCTCCACCGCAGGCAGCGAGCATCGCCACCGCAGCGATGCCCACTCCAAGTGAAGTGAGTCGCTTCATCCTATCGCCCCTCTCTCGCCAGAATAGACCGGTCGGTCGGTATACGGAAATTAGCCGCTCGGTGGCGGCAAGTCAACCGCCGCGCGGCGCGCCGGGGGGTGGGCTCCTTTGAACTCGATAGTCGAGTTGAAGAGAGCCCACCCCCCTCGCTCCGGGCGCCACTGCGACGTCGGACCAGCGCCGCGCACGACCGAGGACAGCCCGCCCGCGCCCGCCGCCGGTGCCGGCGCTGAGGCCGGCTCCGGCGGCCCGTGCGTGCCTACGCCCCGGCCAGCGCGCCCGACCGGCCCGCCTCGCGCGGGTCGCCCGGGTGCTCCGGCGCCCAGCCGAAGCGCTGCTCGAACGTCCGCGCCAGGGACAGCAGGCGGTCGTCCTCGAAGTGGCGGGCCATCACCATCAGGCCCACCGGCAGCCCGCCCGCCTCTGCGGCGGGCAGCGTGATCGTCGGGTGGCCGGTGATGTTCATCGGCGCCGTGTTGGCCAGGACGCCCCAGCCGCGCATCACGCGCTCGGCGATCGGCATCGTGGGCTCGTAGGTGTGCGGGCGCCCCGGCGACGTCGGCATGACGAGCATGTCGAGGCCCTCCAGGGCGTTGTCGTAGCCGGCGCGCAGCCAGGCGTGCAGGTTCTGCGCCTTGGCGTACACCGCGCCGTGGTAGTGCTTGCGCATGTGGGCGCCGCAGATCAGCGTCAGCTTGACCTGGTCGGACATCTCGTCGCCGAACGCCTTCAGGCCGGCCGACAGCGCCGTGGCCAGCTCGGGCCAGTAGCGGCCCTTCCAGTGGAAGCCGTTGCCGCCGCCCGCCAGCAGCGTGGTCATCCCCTCGATGAAGCCGGTGAACGCCACGCCGCCGCCGCGCAGGTGCTCGGGCACCGAGACCTCGTGGACCTCGGCGCCCAGCTCGGCCAGGCGCTCGATCGCGTCGCGCACGGCGTTCGCGGTCTCCGACTCGATGCCGACGGCGTCGCTGAAGCCCTCGGCCACCACGCCGATCCGCAGGCCGCTCAGGTCGTCGGGCGCATCGCTCACAGCGCGCACGTAGTCGCGCACCGGGACCTCGGGCGGCTGGCGCGGGTCGACCGGGTGCTTGCCCGCGATCGCCGCCAGCAGGCGCGCGGCGTCGGCCGCCGTGCGCGCCATCGGGCCGGCGTAGTCGATCGGCTGGTCGATGCCCATGATCCCGACGTAGGGCACGAGCCCGTGCGTCGGCTTGAGGCCGATGACTCCCGACCACGCGGCCGGGACGCGGATCGAGCCGCCCTGGTCGCAGCCGACCGTGATGTCGACGTCGTCGTAGTACAGGGCCGCGCCCGAGCCCCCCGACGAGCCGCCCGCGGTGCGGGTGGTGTCGAACGGGCAGAACGTGGGACCGTAGGCGCTCGAGTCGCCGCCGCCCGAGAACGCCAGGTAGTCCATGTTGAGCACGGCGACGATCTCGCCGCCGGCCTGGAGGATCCGCTCGGCCACGACGCTGTCGGCGTTGGGCGTGAACCCGGGCAGGACGTTCGAGCCGCCGGTCAGGGGGACGCCCGCCACCGCGATCGAGTCCTTCAGGCCGATGCGCGCGCCCGACAGGACGCCCTCGGCGCCCTCGAGCTTCACCGAGCACCAGCGCACGACCGCGTTGTAGGGGTCCTCGCCGTCGCCGGGTACGCGGCCCGGATCGCGCACCGCCGGGACGTTCTGCGGCGCGGGGGCCGCGAGGTCGTCGACCGAGTCGGTGATGTCGGAGATGTACTCCGTCAGCTTGTGGAACTCGTCGAGCTCGGACTCGTCGAGCGAGTAGTGCCACTCGCGCGCGAGCTCGTTGAGCTCCGAGCGGCGGATCCTGCGGTACATCTGCAACCTCCTCGTCGCAAGTGATCAGGAGGGCGGGCCGGCCGCCCTCCTCGGGCGGCCGGCGACCCTCCGCGTCGTGCTGCGGCTTCCCGTCTAGACCAGGCTCGCGGCCTTGATCTTGGACGCCTCGGGGATGACCTCCGCGCCGAAGCGCTCGGT
>JAWWPM010000502.1:0-3326 GCA_033854915.1 Nocardioidaceae bacterium | reverse complement strand
CGACGAGCGCAACCGGCTCGCCCGTGCGGTGCACGACGGGGTGCTCCAGGTGCTCGCGCTCGTGCAGCGGCGAGCCCCCGACCTGGGCCCCGACGGAGCCGACCTCGGCCGGTTGGCCGGCGAGCAGGAGACCGCGCTGCGCGCCCTGATCCGCCAGCAGGACACCGTCGAGGCGACACCTGGAGTCGTCGACCTGGTGGGCGCGCTGTCGGCACTCGAGCGACGACAGGGCGTGTCGGTGGCTGCGCCGTCGGACGGCGTACCGGTGGACGGCCGGACCGCCGAGGCGCTGGTCGGCGCGGTCTCGGCATGCCTCGACAACGTGGTCGCGCACGTCGGCCCGGGAGCGCCGGCCTGGGTCCTGCTGGAGGCCACCGCCGACGAGGTGCAGGTGACGGTGCGCGACGAGGGCCCGGGCTTCGCCCTCGGTCGCCTCGAGGAGGCCGATCGGGACGGCCGGCTCGGTGTCGCGTCGTCGATCCGCGGCCGGGTCGCCGAGGTCGGCGGCACCGCGACGGTGTCGTCCGGCTCGTTCGGGACGGTGTGGGAGCTGTCGGTGCGGCGCACCACCGCGCCGTAGTCTCGAGTTCGTGACGATCCACGCCGGCCACCCGTTCGCCGAGGAGCCGGACCCGGCGCGGCGCTTCCGGGGCCGGGTGGGTGGCACGGTGAGCCTGTGGACTTCGGGTGAACATGCTGCCCGGGCAGGGCTGACCGTGACGTCGTTCATGCTCGGCGCCGGGGAGCAGACCCGGATCCTGGCGCTGCTAGATCCGGACGCCGATCTCACCGAGACCCTGCTGGCCACCGGCGTCGGCGTCGTCCAGCTGCTCTCGTGGGAGGACCGCGACCTCGCCGAGATGTTCGCGGGCACGGCACCGGCTCCGGGCGGGAGGTTCAGCCACGCGTCGTTCGAGCAGACGGCCTGGGGGCCGCGGCTGGCGACGGCGACGACCTGGGCCGGCGTACGCGTGGAGTCCGACCAGGAGGCCGGCTGGTCGCGGCTGGTGACCACGGTGGTGGTGGAGCTCGAGGTCGGCGCCGACGACGAGCCGTTGCAGCACCGCCGGGGGCGGTACGCGCGTTAGGGTCGGGCCATGTCCGACGGGGTCGCCCAACAGACGGCTGAGCAGCCGGGTGAGCAGGCGGTGCGGGTGATGGTCGTCGACGACCATCCGATGTGGCGCGATGCCGTCGAGCGCGACCTGGCGGCCGCCGGCTTCGACGTCGTAGCGGTGGCCGCGGACGGGCACCAGGCGATCGCGCGCTTCCCGGCGGCGCGGCCACAGGTCGTCGTGCTCGACCTGCAGATCCCCGGGCCGAGCGGGGTCGAGGTCACCGCCGACGTGCTCGGCCGCGACCCGTCGGCGCGGGTGCTGATCCTCTCGGCGTCAGGTGAGCAGCGCGACGTGCTCGAGGCGGTCAAGGCCGGCGCCACGGGCTACCTCGTGAAGTCGGCGTCTCGCGAGGAGCTGGTCGAGGCCGTACGACGGGTGGCGCGCGGCGACACCGTGTTCACGCCCGGGCTGGCGGGTCTGGTGCTCGGCGAGTTCCGGCGGATGGCCGACGGGCCCGAGCCCGAGCCCGACAACGAGCTGACCCCCCGCGAGACCGAGATCCTGAAGATGGTCGCGACCGGGATGAGCTACCGGCAGATCGCCGAGCGGCTCGTGCTCTCGCACCGCACCGTGCAGAACCACGTGCAGAACACCCTGCGCAAGCTCCAGATGCACAATCGCGTCGAGCTGACCCGCTACGTCCTCGAGCGCGGGCTCGGCGACCAAGACGATGAGTGACGTCGTGCCGGGACCGGCTGTTTTCCGCCCGGCCGCGCCCGGCGACGCCGTCGCCCTGACCGGTCTGGAGCGCGATGCCAACCTGGTCGCCCTCGCCCACGTGTTCCCCGACGTGCCGTACCCCGAGGACGACGTGCGCGCCCGTTGGCTGCGGGTGCTCGCCGAGCCGGCCGTGCGGGTCGAGGTCTGCGGCCCGCCCGACCTGCTCGACGCCTACGTGTGCTGGGACGAGCAGACGCTGCGGCACCTGGCGGTCCGGCCCTCGCAGTGGGGCACCGGCCTGGCCCGCCGGGCGGTCGAGCGGGCCGTCGGGGTCACCCGGCTGTGGTGCCTGGTCGACAACGGTCGGGCGCGGGGGCTCTACGAGCACCTCGGCTGGCGCCCGACGGGCCGCGAAGGGGCGGCCGAGTGGCCGCCGTACCCCCGCGAGATGGAGTACGCCCGATGAGCGACGCCCTGCTGGAGCTGGCCGACGAGCTCTACGCGCTGCCGATGGATCGTTTCACCCCCGAGCGGGACGCGCGCGCGAAGGCAGCCAAGGGCGACAAGGACCTCGTCGCCGCCCTCAAGACGCTGCGCAAGCCGTCGGTCGCGGCGTGGGTCGTCAACCTCTTGGTACGCCGTGACCCCGGGCAGGTCGAGCAGGTCCTGGCCGTGGGAGCGGCGCTGCGTGAGGCCCAGGAGGGGATGGACGGGGCGGAGCTGCGCACCCTGACCCGGCAGCGTCGGCAGCTGACCTCGGCGGTCACCGGGCAGGCACGGGCGCTGGCGCTCGAGGAAGGTGTCCGGGTCACCCAGTCCGTGGCGGACGAGGTCGAGGCGACCCTGACCGCGGCGATGGTCGACGCGGAGGCCGCCCGCGCCGTGCGGAGCGGGCTGCTGGTCCGCACGCTCAAGGCGACCGGGGTCGACGCGGTCGACGTCGCCGCCGCGGTCGCTCTGCCCGACGCGTTGGGCTTCGCCGCCTCGCCGACGACCGCCGAGACGCCCGCGCCGCCGGACCTGCACGTCGTACCCGGTGACGAAGGGGCGCGGCGTCGTGAGCAGGCGGAGGAGGCGCTGGCCGAGGCCGAGGCGGCCGTCACCGAGGCGGCCGGCGAGCTGGCGACGGCCACGCACGCCGTCGAGGAGCTCCAGGCCCGCAGCCTCCAGCTCCAGTCGGAGATCGACGAGCTCAAGCGCAAGCTGGCCGCCCTCGAGAGCGACGCAGAGGAGACCGACGACGAGCTGGCCGAGGCCGAGGAGGCCCAGGGCGAGGCCGAGGAGACCCACACCGTCGCCGTACGCGAGCGCGACACCGCCCAGCAGGCACTCGACGCCCTCTGATCGCCGGACGCCGTTTTCCGGGATAGTCCGTGACGAAGCGCAGGTTCTGAAGGCGTTTTCGGATGCGTTTCGTCACGGACTATCCAAGGAAGGTGGCTAGTCGGTGGCCCAGGCCTTGGCGCGGTGGACGGCCTCGGTCCAGAGGGCGTACGACGCGTCGGGGCCCGAGCGGTCGGACGCCGGCTCGAAGCGCCGGTCGAGCTG
>JAWWPM010000501.1:0-3299 GCA_033854915.1 Nocardioidaceae bacterium | reverse complement strand
GAGAGCAGGTTGAACGCCGTGTCCTCCACCCGCTCACGGGCCCGGTCGACCTTGGCGTCGGCGGCGATCACGGCCTCGGCCACCTCGGCGTCGCCGTTCAGCAACGCCTGGGTGGCCAGGTGCACCGACGTCTCGACCGCGTCGCAGATCTCGGCGAGGTCGTGGAAGATCGAGTCGAGCTGGTCGTGGAAGGCTTCGCGCATGACCTCACCGTAGGCGGCGAAGGTGACCAGACGGGGGCGTCCGGTGAACGGGTCGTGAACAGTGGGCGAGCGCCCCGCTCGCGGGCGAACAGTCGGTGAAGCGGTGCGTACGATCAGACCGTGAGCCCCACGACGCAGGCGTTTGTCGCCGCGCTCATCGGGGCCGTCGTCGCCGGTGCTGCGGTGCTGGCGTGGCACGTCAGCCAGACCCAGCTGGCCGCAGCCCAGTCGTCCGAGGAGCCCGTCCTTCCCGCCGGGGTCGCCACCGTGCTGTCGGTGCTGCGCAGCAGCGCGGTCGTGGTGGACGACGACGACGAGGTCGTGAAGGCCTCCGCCCCCGCCCATGCGCTGGGCCTGGTCCGCGGGCAGCGACTGGCGTCGTCCGAGCTGGCCGAGCTGGTCAGGCAGGTCCGCCGTGACGGTCAGATTCGCGAGGCCGACCTGGTCCTCCCGCGTCGCAGCGGACCACCGCGCACCGTCACCGCCCGGGTCGCCCCACTCAGCTCGCGCCTGGTGCTGGCCCTGGTCGAGGACCGCACGACCGAGCGCCGGGTGGAGGCGGTGCGACGCGACTTCGTGGCCAACGTGTCGCACGAGCTCAAGACGCCGGTCGGTGCGATCAAGCTGCTGGCCGAGGCGGTCTCCGACGCCTCCGACGACCCCGAGGCGATCGAGCGCTTCGCGAAGCGGATGCTGACGGAGAGCGACCGGCTGGCCCGGATGGTGCAGCAGATCATCGAGCTCTCGCGGCTACAGGGCGACGAGCCCGTCGAAGCACCGCACGCGGTGGATGTCGACGAGGTGATCGCGACGTCGGTGGACTTCACGGTGATGGACGCCCAGAACAAGGGCATCAAGGTCGTCACCGGCGGCACCCCCGGCCTGCGGATCTTCGGCAACGAGGAGCAACTGTCCGCCGCGGTCACCAACCTGGTCGCCAACGCGGTCGCCTACTCCGGCGTCGATACCACCGTGCTGGTGACCACGAAGGCGTCCGACGACATGGTCGAGATCTCGGTCGTGGACCAGGGCATCGGCATCCCCTCGGGCGACCTGGACCGGATCTTCGAGCGTTTCTACCGCGTCGACCCGGCGCGGCACCGCTCCACCGGTGGCACCGGGCTCGGGCTGTCCATCGTCAAGCACGTCGCGGCCACGCACGGGGGCGACGTACGGGTGTGGTCCCTCGAGGGACAGGGCTCCACCTTCACGCTGTCCCTGCCCCGGTCCCGCCAGGAGGAGAACGCATGACCCAGCACATGACCCGGTCCAGGAGACCCAGATGACCCGCGTGCTCGTCGTCGAGGACGAGGAGAGCTACGCCGACGCGCTCTCCTACATGCTCCGCAAGGAGGGGTACGACGTCTCGCACGCCGCAACGGGACCCGACGCGGTCACGGAGTTCGACCGCAACGGAGCCGACATCGTGCTGCTCGACCTGATGCTGCCCGGCCTGTCCGGCACCGAGGTGTGCCGCCACATCCGGGCCAGCTCCAACGTGCCGGTGATCATGGTCAGCGCCAAGGACGACGAGGTCGACAAGATCGTCGGGCTCGAGCTCGGCGCCGACGACTACGTCACCAAGCCGTACTCACCGCGCGAGCTGATGGCCCGGATCCGCGCAGTGCTCCGCCGCGGCACCGAGCCCGACCTGGCCCCGATGACCCTCGAGGCCGGCTCGGTACGGATGGACGTCGAGCGGCACACCGTCACCGTCGGCGGCGAGCCGCAGCGGCTGCCGCTCAAGGAGTTCGAGCTGCTGGAGATGTTCCTGCGCAACCCCGGCCGGGTGCTCACCCGCGGGCAGCTGATCGACCGGGTCTGGGGCTCGGACTACGTCGGCGACACCAAGACCCTCGACGTCCACGTGAAGCGGCTGCGGGCCAAGCTGGAGCAGGACCCCGCCCACCCGGCCCTGCTGGTCACGGTGCGAGGGCTGGGCTACAAGCTCGACCTCTGACGCTGTCCCGGTGCTCGGTGGCCGAGGGGAGTCGAGACACACCTCAGGGTTCACCCGGAGGCGCGGTGTCGGCAGTGCGCGCTAGCCTCCTGTCCTCGACGGGGAGGATACGAGCTGATGCGACGCCTGGGTGAATTCGTTCTGCGCCACCGCCTGCTGATCGTGGTGGGGTGGGTGCTGGTGATGGTCGCCGGCGGTGCGGTCGCCGGCACCGTCACCAACCGGATGACGGTGAACTTCTCGCTGCCGGGCCAACCCGGCGACACCGCTGCGAACAAGATCATCGCCGAGTTCCACAACGGCGGTAACACCTCGCCACTGCTCGCGACCGTCACCTTGCCGCAGGGCCAGACGATCACGGGTCACGAGGCCGAGGTGGCGAAGGCGTTCGCCGCGCTCGCCTCCGCCAAGGAGCCGCTGCGGGTGGTCGACGAGGCCAACACCGGCGACAAGGCGTTCCGCACCTCCGACGACCGTACGGCGTACGCGATGGTGTTCCACGCGTTCCCACGCACTGCGACCGAGCTCCCGCCGACTGACCTGGTGAAGAAGACCGTGGCCTCCCAGGCACCAGCCGGGTCCACCGTCGGGGTCACCGGCATGGAGGCGCTCGCGGTCGGCGACGACTCGGGTGGCAACGGCGTGCTCACCGAGACGCTGCTCGGTGGCGTCGGGGCGCTCCTGGTGCTGCTGTTCGTGTTCGCGTCCCTGCTGGCGTTCATGCCGATGGTCGTCGCCGCGGTGTCGATCCTGACGACGTTCCTCCTGCTGCTCCCGCTGACCTATCTCACCGACGTCTCGTTCATCGTGCAGTTCCTGGTCGCGCTGGTCGGGCTGGGCGTCGCCATCGACTACTCGCTGCTCTTCGTGACCCGATGGCGTGAGGAGCGAGATCACGGCCGCGACAACCACGAAGCCGTGCTGGTCGCTATGGAGACCGCGGGTCATGCCGTGCTCTTCAGCGGCATCACCGTGGCGATCGGCCTGCTCGCGCTGGTGGTCCTGCCGGTGCCGTTCATGCGCAGCATCGGCATGGGTGGTGCGCTGATCCCGCTCGCCTCCGTGCTGGTCACGCTGACCCTCACCCCGGCGATCCTGGGCAGCATCGGCCCGAAGGTCGACTGGCCCAAGATCCG
>JAWWPM010000500.1:0-2502 GCA_033854915.1 Nocardioidaceae bacterium | reverse complement strand
AAGGCCACGATGCCGCCGGCCGCCTGGGCGTTGGCCACGGCGTGCAGGGCGACGGTGGTCTTGCCGGACGACTCGGGGCCGTAGATCTCGACGACTCGACCGCGCGGCAGGCCGCCGAGGCCGAGCGCGATGTCGAGGGAGATCGCACCCGTGGGGATCACCTCGAGGGGCGCTCGCGTCTCGTCGCCGAGGCGCATGACCGAGCCCTTGCCGAACTGCTTCTCGATGTTGGCGAGCGCTACGTCGAGCGCCTTGTCCCGGTTGTTCTCGGCTCCAGCCATGTCACCCTCACGTGTGTCGTGCGTCCCGCGATCGGAGCGCCTGTTGTCTGACCTCGTTGTCCTGCCAGACGTTAGGAGTCCCTACCGACAACCGCGATCTCGTGCTGCGTGGTTGTGGAAAAGCCGGTGTCGACCCCTGCCTGTGGACAAGACCGTAGTACGAACAGGTGTTCGATCCCAAGCTCGACACGCTCGCGGATCCGTGGTTTCGAGCTACTGGTTGATACGGGTCAGCGCTCCCGGGGTGTACGGCGAGTGGGCGGTCAGGTAGGCCGCGAAGGCGTCGATGTCGAGGCCACCGAAGTACTTCGAGGTGCCACTCGTGAAGGCCGGGAACCCGTCGCCGCCGTCGGAGAGGAAGTTGTTGGTGACGATCCGGTACGACGTCGCCTTGTCGATCGGCGTGCCGTTGAGCTTCACCGAGCCGTCCACCGCACCGGCCGGCCCGAGCTGGTAGCTGAACCCCTGCGAGACCTGCAGCACCTTGCGAGCGGCGGCGTTGGCGCCGGTCACCTGCTGCGCGAGCAGGTCGTAGATCTGCTGGCCGGTCAGCGTCATCGAGACCAGGTAGTTGTTGAACGGCTGCACGTTGAACGCCTCCTCGTAGGTGACGTCGCCGGTGGGCTCGCCGTACTTGGAGTTGTCCGCGGTCAGGTCGGTCCGGATGCCGCCGGGGTTCATGAACGCGATCACCGGCGTCTGGCCGCCGGTCACCACGGACGGGTCGGCCAGGTGCGCGTCGGCGATCAGGTCGCCCAGCGCGCTCTCCCCCGCCGGGCTCTGCGCTGCGGTCACGTCGGTCGCGATGTGTCCGATGACCTTGCTCGCGATCGGCGTGACCAGCTGCTTGTAGAGGTCGATCAGCGAGGTCTGCGCCGGGTCGGGGGTCACGTCGCGGCTGACCTGGAGGTTCGAGCCCTTCACCGAGCCGCGCACGATGTCGCGCGTCCTCTTGTCGTAGAGGAGGTCGGTCTCGGTGAACAGTCGGCCGAAGGACGAGGCCGACGTCAGCAGCCGGGGACGGCCGCCCGGGTCCTTCACGGAGCAGACATAGGGCTGGTGCGTGTGCCCGCTGATCACCATGTCGATCGCCGGGTCGAGGTTGGCCGCGATCGGCAGGATCGGCGACGAGGCGGCAAGCGTGCCGCCCTTGCCACAGGTGTAGTCGTAGCTGGGATTCACGTCGTACGACGTGCCGGAGACCGGGTCGGTCCACTTCTGCTTGTCCGGCATACCGCCCTGGTGGATCAGCACCACGATCGCGTTGACGCCCTTGCGCTTGAGCACGGGCACCAGCTTGTTGGCGGTCTGCACCTCGTCGGCGAACTCGAGCCCGGCCACCCCGCTCGCGGTCACGATGCTCGGGGTGTCCTTCAGCGTCATCCCGATGAAGCCGATCCTGGCGCCGTGGACGTTCTTGATGGAGTACGCCGGAAGAATGGTCTGGTCGGTCCCGGCGTACTTCACGTTGGCGGCGAGGTAGTCGAAGCGGGCACCCGCGAAGGTGTGGTCGGCGCAGGAGTTCTGGTTGTCGGCGCCGTCGCCGTCGGCGATGCAGCCGCCGTCCGCCATCCGCTGGAGCTCCTTGTAGCCCTCGTCGAACTCGTGGTTGCCGACGGCGGTGACGTCGAGGCCGAGCTTGTTCATCGACTCGATGGTCGGCTCGTCGTGGAAGGCGGCCGAGAGCAGCGGGGAGGCGCCGATGATGTCGCCGGCCGCGACGGTGAGCGAGTTGCGGTGGCCCTTGCGCGCCTGCGCGAGGTGGGTGGCGAGGTACGCCGCACCGCCCGCGTCCGCGGTCACGTCCACGGGCTTGCCGGTCGCCGGGTCGATCTTGTGGTCGACCACGTTGCGCCCCGAGGATCCGCTCGGCGGCTCGAGGTTGCCGTGGAAGTCGTTGAACGACAGCAGCTGGACGGGCATCAGCGCGCTGTGCCCGGGCTGGTGGTGGCCGTGGTGCGGCTGCGGGTGGTGCTGGCGATGGCGGTTGGCCGCGTCGGCCGGGCTGGCGCCCGCCATCACGGCGAGCGGGGCAAGGGCGCAGGCCCCGGCGGCGAGGACGCCGACGAGGCGGCGAGGGGTCGTGTGCATGGGGTGCTCCCGAGGGTCGTTCGTTCTCCGAGTCGAACCCCGGCAGGCTAGCCCGCACCCAAGCGCCCGGGGCACCCCTGCGACGTCACGTTTGGGTGACGAGTGGGCGAACTCAGCGCTCCCGCGCGGG
>JAWWPM010000499.1:0-3263 GCA_033854915.1 Nocardioidaceae bacterium | reverse complement strand
TCGATCGGCCAGCGGGCGCCGTCGTAGCCGAGGACCCAGCGGGCCGCCCGCTCCGGGGCCGCGCCCTGGTCTTTGGGTACACCGTTCCAGGTGATCAGCTCGACGACCCGGTCGAGCAGCTCACCGAAAGCCGCCACTGTTTCGAGGTGCGCCGTCTCGTGGACGACGGCGCTTGCTTCAGGCCGCAGGATGGCCGCCCTGGTCCGCCCGTCGGAGTGGAGGACGATGTCGGCGTGGGCTACAGGACGGGAGACGTGCAGGCCCAAAGACCGTGGTGTGCGGACCTCGGATCGTCCGACCAGTGGGACGGGGCGGGTGGCATTGTCCTGGTCGGTCCAGGTGAGCGGATGCACCTTGAGCCCGGCGGCGTTCCACACGAACCATCGCAGTTGGATCTCGGCGGCAGCCCTGTCGAGGTCCAGGGCGATGAGATCGTCACTCTCCACGGCGACACCGTAGTGGCCGCGGTCAAAGGGTGCTCTATCGCCTGTCTGGAGAAAGTGCGAGTCTCGCGGCTCGACCAGCCTTTCGGGGCACGAGCAGCAATGGGGTTCGCGCGTCACATCTGGTCGAATCGGCCCTCAGCGACCGGGATTACCCTGCAGGGATGAGCGTGATCGACTGGCTGATGGAGGGCGACCCCGCTATCCGCTGGCAGGTGCTACGGGATCTCACGAACGCGTCGCCCGATGAGGTGGTGGCGGAGCGCGCCCGGGTGGAGCACGACGGGTGGGGCGCACGCCTCATCGCGCTCGAGGATCCCGACGGGCTCTGGGCGGGCGGCGCCTGCTTCCCGGCGTCCTACACCGGCGGTGAGCCGGGCCAGCCCTGGACAGCCACGATGCACACGCTACAGACCCTGCAACTCTTTGGGCTCGACCCGGCGTCGGAGTCTGCCCACCGGGCGATCGTGCGTGTCGCGCAGAACGGGCGTTGGGAGCACGCCGGGCAGAAGTACTTCGACGGCGAGGTCGAGCCGTGCATCAACGGCAGGACGATCGAGACCGGGGCGTACTTCGGGGTCGACGTCGTGGCGATCGTCGAGCGGATCCTCGCCGAGCGGCTCGATGACGGCGGCTGGAACTGCGAGGTCGAGAACGGATCGGTGCGGTCGTCCTTCGACACGACGATCAACGTGCTCGATGGCCTGCTCGAGTTCGAGCGTGCGACCGGCGGCTCCCCGGTGGTGCGCTCGGCCCGGCGGGGCGGTGAGGAGTACCTGCTCGAACGCGGCCTGTTCCGTCGCAAGAGCACAGGGGAGGTCGCCGTACCGGGCTATCTCGAGTTCGCGTTTCCCTACTACTGGCACTACGACGTGCTCCGAGCGCTCGACTACTTCCGATGGTCGGGCGCGGACCCGGATCGCCGGATGGCGGACGCCGTTGCGGTGGTGCGGTCGAAGCGGCAGCCCGACGGCCGGTGGCTGCTCGACCGTATCCATCCGGGTCACGTCCACTTCGACCTTGAGGGCGGCGTCGGGACGGCGAGTCGCTGGAACACCCTTCGCTCGCTCCGCGTGCTCGAATGGTGGGATCGGACCGCCTGACCCCCAACCATGGAGCGCGAGCGCATCCCCCGCGCTCTGCTGGTGGACGGGGATTGGGCGCAGCAGCGGGCGGTCCTGCTGCTTGCGAGCGGCTCATTGTGGTAATGAGTCCGGTAGTTCCGCTCGTCTTGAACAGACAGGACCCGGGCCGATGACCATGACTTCGAGAGACTGCTCGTCCGGCGACAGAGCAATTTCGGCGATTTCGCTCCCCGACTGGTGATGGGGATGCTCTGGACGACGACACTGGGCCCGGACCTCGACAGCGCGGGCCGAGCCCGAGCCGACGCGCGGCAAGCGCTCGTGGATGCCGGAGTTCCCTCGACGGTGATTGGCGACGTCATGGTCGTCCTCGGCGAGTTGGCCTCCAACGCCGCTCGCCACGCCCGCACGGACTTCACGGTCAGGCTCACCCTGGAGAACGAGATTCTCCGCTTGGAGGTCTTCGATCGCGACACCCGCCCGCCGGCTCTCCTCGGGATCGACCTCGATTCCACCAGCGGACGAGGACTTCATATGGTCAGCGAGGTTGCCGACGACTGGGGCTGGCGCACTGCGGAGGAGGATGGTGTCTCCGGAAAGACCGTGTGGGCAGAATTTTCGCTCTCGAAAGGCACGGAGAGTTCCTAGCCGTCGCCAGGGTGTCCGGGTGGTGGTCACGACGCGAGCCGACGGGTATACGCTTCGACGCCGATCAGATCACGTCCGGCCGACGAGCGCCGTCCCGCCTGGAATACGACGTGTGTTGGCCGCGGCCCTGAACGACCGTTTCGACGATCTGGGCCAGGAGCGGTCCGTCCGCTACCTGGAACGACCTCCCGGTGAACGGGCCGTGAGCTTCGACAGACCCTTGTACCCGGCGTAGGCGACGCCACCGGCGGCGACCCACGGCCCGGCCACGATGATCGGGTCGAGGGGCTGGTGCACGAGGTCGGCGCGCTTCTGCCCGAGGCGCGACGAGAGACCGTGCCGGGTGAACTCGCTGAGCACACCCGTCTCGGTGATCGGATTGTCCGGGCGTAGGGTCAGGAACGAAGCGAGGTGATGCTCGAGGGCGTCGACCCGGTCGGCGGCCAGGAGGATCAACCAGTGGGCGGCACGGCCCTCGCTGTACGTATAGGCGTACCTCCGCATCTTGCCCGACAGCCCCCTCGGCGGGCACGACGTGCCGAAGACCGGAGTGAGGAACTTGTGCTCGATCGACCGCTCCCGGGGCCATTTCTCGGGCTGGCGCTCGGGGAACTCCCAGTGGGCGCCGCTCAGTCCGGGGTCGAAGCGCTCCCGGGGCACGGACGGGCGGTCCTTCGGGTCGAGGTCGGCGCCCCACCCCGGGATCCGGGCCCGCAACTCGTCGCTGCTCGGGGCGAGCCGGGGCTTCTCTGGTGTGTAGACCATGTTGCTCTCCGTGTTCCTCAGGCGGCCTGCGGGACGATGAGCGGCTTGATGCAGCCGTCGAGCTTGGCCGAAAAGATGTGGTATCCCTCGGCGATGTGCTCGAGGGGGATGCGGTGGGTGACGATGTCGCTGGGCTTGAGGTAGCCGTTGCGGACGTGCTCGAACAGGCGCGGCCACTGCCGCTTGACCGGGCACTGGTTCATCCGCAGGGTCAGGCCCTTGTTCATGGCGTCGCCGAACTTGACGGCGCTGAAGAGCGGGCCGTAGGCGCCCATCACCGAGATGTTGCCGCCCTTGCGCACCGAGTCGATCGCCCAGTTCA